>JAIRUB010000091.1 GCA_031254635.1 Prevotellaceae bacterium
CCCCGTTCTGTCTGATTATTTATCTGCGCACCCAAATATTGTCACTTGGTATGCTTAAAAAACGAGCAATATAATAGAGGCTCGGGTTCAAAGCTTCGTTAATCGCATCTGAATTGATAGGTCTATATTCTATACTAAAATTATTGCCGGATTCAAAACTCGCAGCACGAATACTCCCATACACCACACCATTATTATCCAATTTTAATCTGCAAAATGGTGCGAAAATATGAATGGGTAAGTTTTGGCCATTTCCAAAAGCTATATCATCAACACGGATCTTCATTACGCAAAAGTCACCCTAAATAAATAACAAATTTTGTCAATATTTTAGTTGTCGAAGCGGCTTTGAATTGCAATACCAAATCATTAAGCCAAGGGATCTGAGTATCAAATTTCTGCATATGCTCAAGAAGCAAAGGCAGATTCCTTTTCTTTTTCAATGAAACAATAATATTCTTCTCGTCAATGGAAACACTTCCAGCATTATTGATAAACTTGTTGAACAGACTTCCAGCTTCACAATGAGAAAATCCATTTAGGCCCTGTGCGAAAAGCCTGTAAATGTTGTGCGCAAGTATCGTCATAGTGAAATCAAAATCGACTTTTATTACCATTCCAGATGAGTTGCGATTCAAGTGAAAGAACTCCACATGTTCCGATATCTCTTTTTCCACAAGCCAACGTCGGCTGTACTTCCTGACAATATTGCCTGTAGCGTCTGACATGTCGTTAGTGATGATCACAGCGGGTTTGACCCTGCCGTTACCAGTGATATAAATATGCCGAAGAGGTCTATCGCAACCATCCACATCCAGCAGCTCCTCACAGAATTTAACCGTCCTACCTTTACCATTCGCTTGCTTAACACGGGTGTTTTTCCATACTTTCTCATCAAGCGATTCAATGTGCTTGACGATTTTTTGGCTTCGTCTCTTTATGGTGATGAATATTATACTTTTCTTGTCCAGCTTGCCAAGGTTTTGGTATGTTGTTGCTTTACTGTCGAAAACGAGACAGTTGATGGGTTGATTGTTACCCTCCTTTGTAAAATCCAAGAATTCCATGATGCAATCGTTTTGTGTACTATGCCGAACTGTCGTATCACCATAGCAAATGATACCAGTATCGGGGTCTTGTGCCAAAATCGCAAGCATTGACGCCATCGACTTGTTCCTTTTCCCGGACCAATTGTTTTCCAGAGCATCGCCGTCGCCCCAATAGGGTATTGTGGTGAAGTCGATATTTGCCGTCTCTCCGATAAGTCCATTTTCTCTCCATATTCCGTAGAGCCTCTTTAAAAAGGACATATTCATTTCCCGGGTCACACCGCTTGAATAGGAGCTGAACCATGCGGCTTTCGGGAGAACATTTAGCCCAGCGAAGCAGCCTGGCCCCCTGTCCATGCACCAGAGGTCATCAGAACTGTATCTTTTTATACTGGTCAGCTTCAGTGAGATAAAACTCAAGATTGCGGAAGTACGGCTTAATATTGATGTTTCAGGATAGTCGGAGTTCGCTATAGCTTCGTCTATACCATAGTGCGCGATGAATGGAAGCAGACAGAATAAGCCTGCGTATTGCGTTGAAAACCTTTCTGCTTCAAAGCACAGAGCACTGGTTTTTTCAGGCATGATTTTTGGGGGACTTTGGATATCAATCGTATTCCGGCTTTTACTACTGCGCCTTGGCAAACGCGTGAAACCTTCTTTTTTTAACAAGTCGTTTATAGTGGACATAGAAATCTTAACATCCCTTGACTCCAGTATCGACTTTATTTCGGGAACGGACACAAAAGCTTTTCTAAGGCTTATAATCAAGTCCCTCATTTCATTCGTCAATTCCAATGGTTTACGCCCCAAGGATACCGGCTTAAAAAAAGGATCCTCATCTGGATATTCAGACAGGCTTAGTTTTAAATCTCGTGCCAATGAATAGACCGTGTTCACCGAGTAACCAAATTTTTCAGCAACTTCTGTTGCAGGCAACCGATCTACGAAATAAGCCTTCAATGCATCGTATTGCTTATGATATGAATTCGATCTACTCAAAAAATATTTGTCTGGCGCAATATTAAGGTCAATTTTCATAGTGAAACAATTATATTACATTGCTTAACGCAATGCAACAGTTTTTTCGATAACGCTCGCTGCTTCAAACGCCTGAATTATCGGGATGCAGACTATGCTATATAGCGTAAGATTATATGCTGTATTTCTTTAATGACAATATATAACCCTGTTACTATGTTTATTGCCCCCAAATAAAAAAAACCACTCCATTCAGGAATGGCTGTTTTATCGAATTTTATGATATTTCATGGTATTTTTTTTGGGGTTGGTTTATTGCAATGAAGATCCGTGTTTAAGAAAAATAACCAATGAGCTGACAAACGCCTATCACAAATACGGATACGACGCCTTTAGCAACCTGATGAGCTCAGAATATAGCCATAAACATGATTACGTCTATAGCAGCGTAGATAGCGTTGGCAACCTCTACGAGACCAAGGACAGAATTGACCGCATCTACGGCGCTGGCAGTAGGCTAGAGAAGTCCAAAGTCAACACAAATGAGTTGAAGAACGAATTCCAGGGCGGATTCGGCAAGCTGGTCACCAAAGGAACAGAGTTTAAGTACGACGAAGAAGGCAATTTAGTAAAGAAGATCAAAGCAAACGGCGACGTATG
>JAIRUB010000129.1 GCA_031254635.1 Prevotellaceae bacterium
ACTCCGCAGGGCTTTAAACTGTCGGTTATTCGCAAAGCCTACGCCTTAGCAATGGCCGACCCTGATTTTGCGGTTACCGACGATTGTGGCGTTGTTCACAAATACCTTCCAGATGTGAAAACAGGCTTGGTTGAAGGCGATGAGCGAAATTTTAAAATTACCCGGACGGAAGACCTGCAACAGATGGAACAAATGTTAATGCGATGAAAAACCTTGCGCCCATAGCCTTATTTGCGTACAACCGTCCCGAGCACTTGAAACAGACACTTCGTTGCTTGGCAGCAAACACGCTGGCTTCGACCTCCGATTTATTCATTTTTTCTGACGGAGCAAAAACTGCAAAAGACAAGAAAAAGGTAGAAATGGTGCGTTCGTTGATTCATACGGCAAGCGGTTTTAAATCGGTAAAAATTATTGAACAGGAGGTTAATATAGGGCTTGCAACATCAATTATTGACGGAGTTACAAGGCTTGTCAACGATTATGGCAAGGTGATTGTGATGGAAGACGACCTGGAGTCATCGCCCCATCTGCTGCAGTACATGAATGACGCCCTGAATTTTTATGAGAACAACGAAGAGGTAATGCACGTTGGAGCCTATATGTATCCGATTAATCCGGAAGCCTTGCCCGAAACCTTTTTCTTTCGGTTGGTAACTTCATGGGGTTGGGCAACATGGAAGAGAGCCTGGGACTACTTTGAGCCCGATGTTGAAAAATTGAACAGTCGGTTTGATAAACAAAAAACACACGCCTTTTCGATAGAGGGGACAGAGAATTTCTGGAAAATATTTCAAGATTTTCGTGCCGGAAGAAATAATTCCTGGGCAACGCGGTGGTATGCCAGCGTTTTCCTGCAGAATGGGCTTGCGCTTCATCCGGCGATATCGATGACAAATAATATCGGACACGATGCCTCAGGAACACATTCGGGAGTTTCCAATATGTATGCCGTAGCTGTGGCCGATAAACCGGTTAGTTTTTTTCCAACAGATATAAGTGAAAATAAAGAGGCGGTAGAACGGATTAAGCATTTTTTTCGCACGCGCAAGGGTTCCTGGTATCAACGCGGAAAAAGATATACCGCTACCCGGATAAGGAAGTTGTTGCGGTAATTTGCTGTTTACCGTCATTTTTGGCAAAAATTCAATTAATTACACCGTCATTTTTGGCAGATTTTATATTAATTATACCGTCATTTTTGGGATATATCAGAAAAATGTATTATCTTTGCAGTAGAAAACATTCTATTAAAACCTAAAAACATGATAGATAGAAAGGCGTTAAAATTTCTTGCCAAATGGAAAGATAGTGAAGGAAGAAAACCCTTGGTAATTCGAGGAGCAAGGCAAGTAGGAAAAACAACTTTGGTGAAAGAATTTGCCAAACAATATGATGTTTTTCTTGATTTGAACTTGGAAAAACTTGCTGACCGCAGGTTATTTGAAGATTATCAAAATGTACAGGATTTGATTACAGCCATCTTTTTTTACAAAGAAAAACGAAAAAATGGCGGCACAACCCTGCTTTTTATCGATGAAATACAGTTTTCAAAACGTGCAATAGCTATTTTGCGCTATTTTTATGAAGAGGCTAACGATATTCATGTAATAGTAGCAGGTTCGCTTTTGGAGTCTGTCATTGATGTACGGAAAATTTCATTTCCTGTTGGCAGGGTGCAGTATATGGCTTTAGGGCCTTGTTCGTTTTTTGAATTTTTAAACGGAACAGGCAAAAATTTCGACATTGATTTAATACAAAATTTACAAGTTGAATCGGTTGTTCATGAGCGTATTATTAAGAATTTTTATACCTTCACCTTGATAGGAGGAATGCCTGCGGTGGTATCTCGATATGCAGAAAATCAAGACGTTTTGTCTTTAAAAGAAGTCTATGAATCGCTACTAATTTCATATCAGGATGATGTGGAAAAATACACAAAGAAAGCCAATTTGATTAAAATAATCCGCACCATTCTATCGATTGGTTGGGCAAGCGCAGGGGAAATTATCAGTTTTGAATGTTTTGGAGGTACAGCCTATTCATCGAAAGAAATTAACGCTGCTTTTCAAACTATCCAAAAGGCAATGTTACTCGATTTGATTTATTCCACACCGGAAACACAAATACCTTTAATTCAAAATTTCAGAAGACATCCTAAACTTGTTTGGCTTGATACCGGTTTAGTAAATTTTGCTGCGGGTATCCAAAAAGAAGTTTTTTCGATTTCCGACATACAAGATATTTGGCGTGGAAGAATAGCAGAACATGTAGTGGCGCAAGAGCTTTTGACTTTGTCCGACAGCCTTCTTACAAAACGAATATACTGGCGAAGAGATAAACAAGGCTCTGAAGCAGAAGTTGATTTTATATATCCATACAACAATTGGGCGATTCCTATTGAGGTAAAATCAGGACATAATTCAAAATTAAAATCCTTGCATTTGTTTATGGATTCCGCACCTCATCATTTGGCTGTTCGGGTATGCTCAAACCCTTTCTCAATAGATGATGTAAACACTTCGTCCGGTAAAAAATTTAAACTAATTAACCTGCCGTTTTATTACATAGGTGTGTTAGATAAAGTATTAGAAAGAATTAATATGTCTTAACGCGTATGAAAATCCTTATCCTCAACACCTCTGAACGGATTGGCGGCGCAGCAGTAGCGGCCAACCGGCTGATGCATGCACTGAATAAAACAGGGTACGAGGCACGTATGCTGGTGCGGGATAAGCAAACCGATGACGAACGAATAGTTTCGCTGAACACTACTTGGTGGCATTGCAAAATAAATCGTTTTCGTTTCATTTGGGAACGATTGGTGATTTTTTTTCACAATTGTTTTACTAAGAAAAACCTCTTTGCTGTTTCTATAGCCAATATCGGTACAAACATCAGTAAACACCCTTTGGTAAAAGAAGCTGATATTATCCATCTTCATTGGATTAACCAAGGGTTTTTGTCTTTGAAAAATATCCGGCAACTAACAAAACTAAACAAACCTATAGTATGGACTATGCATGATATGTGGTCCTGTACAGGGATTTGCCACCATGCACGCGCTTGTGAACGATACAGCCAACAGTGCGAAAAATGTTTCTTCTTACACCATCCGGCGAAAAAAGATATATCAACAACTGTTTTTCGTAAAAAACAACAACTTTACCAACAGGCTGATATTTCTTTTGTAACCTGTAGCGATTGGCTGAATAAACGAGCAAAGAAGAGCGCTTTATTATTGAAAAAACAAATAAGCACCATCAATAATCCTATTGACACAAAAGTGTTTGCTCCTTTCGACAAAATAGCCTCCCGTAAGAAATTAGGATTGGCTACAGATAAGAAGTTAATACTCTTCAGCGCAGTAAATTTAAGCGATTCCAGAAAAGGGTTCAGCTACTTGGCCGAAGCAGCACAACTATTGGATATTAACAATGTAGAATTGCTGCTTCTTGGCAATGTGAAAACAGTTCTGCCGGAGCTACCGCTGAAAATTAATTATATAGCCTTTACCCCGAACGAAGCGGATATGGCAATGGTTTATAGTGCTGTGGACTGCTATGTAACACCCTCGTTGGAAGAAAATTTACCCAATACAATTATGGAAGCAATGGCTTGTGGTACGCCTTGCGTAGGATTTGACACGGGAGGAATACCCGAAATGATTGACCATAAAATTACCGGTTATGTAGCCAACTATCAATCGGCTGATGACCTTGCTGCCGGTATTCGTTGGGTATTGTCGGAAGCCGATTATGCTGCCTTATCGGCTAAGGCAGGAGAAAAGGCAAGGAGCTATTATTCCGAATGGATTATTGCCGGAGAATATATGGAGTTATATAAAAAAATTCTTTACAAAAATCATCTATAAGACGAAAAAATTCAGTAATTTTGTATTAAATTAATATAATTGAAAAAATAAAATAGAACTTTCAAAATCATTAAATAATGAAACAAATACTGACTAAGAAATGGTTTCCGCACGTGGCGGCAGTAGTTTTCTTTCTGCTTTTAACCACTGTTTATTTCTCGCCCGTAGTGTTTGATGGCAAAGACTTGCCGCAGGGTGATGTAACCAGCGCCTTAGGTTGGGGAAAAGACTTGAGGGATTATCATGAAGAAACAGGCGACTATGCTT
>JAIRUB010000143.1 GCA_031254635.1 Prevotellaceae bacterium
AATCCATTTTCCCATTCCAATTGTATATGCCTAAAAAAACGCATTTTTTCGATAGAAAAAAAGAGAATAAAAAATAATTATTAACACGAAAAAAGGTCAACATATTTCAGGACATGACAACAAAATTAGCAACAGGCAATCTTAAGGGTTTTTGTTGGTAATACAGAAGTTAAATAGCCTTACTAAATCTTCTTCTTTACTAAAATCTACAGAATTTTGCTGTAAATATTCTTTTATTTGATTTTTCTTTTTCGCAAATACTTTCAAAAAAGCACCCTGATTAGCTATTTGACACCGTTTCCCGATGACTATGTAAAAGAGTTTCTTTTTATCAAAACCGGCTTTTGCCAAAGTGTTAATATCTCCATGTTTAACATAGGATGTCTCCACAGTATTAATGTTATCAATAGCAGAGGTATTCGCTTGCATACCATACGCTCCATATTTTTTGTTGCCAACATGATGCAGAGAGGTTTTTAATCCCAAAATCGTGTCTTCGGCATTAGCTATCATTTCCACAAATCCTTTGAAAGTGGGGATAAATTTCCGATCATCAAAAGCGACTAATACAACATCTTGTTCATTAGCTAAAGCCAAGGTGTCATTATTTTTGTCGACGAACATCAGTTTCCCACTTAATATATTCAAGTTCATCAACGCTTGTGTCCGGCTGCCTTTAAGATATACCAAGGCGCCTTTAAATTCCGGAAAAAGCATTTTTACATCCCTTGAAAAGGCTTTTTCTATGTCACCTCCTTGATTAGCATCAACATTTATCTTATTTTGAGCAGTTGCGGAATAAGTCAGGAATGTAATGAATAAACATAATAGCATTGATTTCATAACAGCTTAATTTTAAAAAAAGCTGTCTCCATATGGAGTAGGAGACAGCTTTTAAATTATTTAGAAAAACTTAAATTACGGTGTTATCGTAATCTTAGTAGTACCTAAGGTGCCTGACACTTTTGCAGCAGAACAACTTAGCTGGAGGGTTAAATCGCCGGTATTTGCTCCTGTATTGAATGTTAACATTGTGGTGAATTTGCCGGCAGGAATAGTTACGGTTGCAGGAACGGTAACTCCGGTTACAGTTGTTCCGTCACCGGTTACAATACTTACCCCAATAGAAAGGTCGGCCATTGGGCCACTGGCTATCAGTTGCACAGGGATATTAACCTCAGTGTTAACTTTTGCGCTGTAAGCCGTTCTCGCAAATGCAACCTGGGCAGGGCCATCATAATTAAAGGTTTCGTCGGAACATGAACCAATAAATAGCATTCCGGCAAGTACTATCATTAAATTTATTATCTTTTTCATACTTTATGAATAATTATGTTTATGAAATTAGTAAGGATTTTGCACCATGTTCGGATTAGCGTCCATTTCGCGTTGGGGAATAGGATTAGCCAACAAGAGACTGGGATAGGGAATTGTTTTGTATGGAACGCCGGCAGCGTTAACAGCGCTTACGATAGGCAACTGTAAACGTTTTTGGTCAAAATAATAATGGCCTTCGTAGCATAATTCTTTACGTTTTTCGAGAAGAATGGCATCAATCAGGTCCTGGCCGGTTTCGGTAGCTGCCGGTGCGCTGGGTAATGCACGTTGACGGATAGCATCTAGATAGAGCTGGGCGGCGGTTTCATCAGGAGTTGCAATTTTACAAGCAGCCTCAGCAGCTATCAGGTACATTTCCGATAAGCGAATCATATTATAGTTGTCTAAACCGATAATACCTTCTCTTGCAGGGTATTTACGCACAAAGGTGTAGGTCGTTTGAGTACCTGTTCCGGCTATAAAGAAACATTGACGAACATCACCGGCATCAAACAAAGCTTTAAATGCAGGAGGAACGCGCAAATCGCCGTAACCGGGCTGAAGGTAAATATAACCCAAAGCATTAGTGGCTGCATAGTCGTTACTGCTATGAGCAAGGGTAAAAATTGATTCCGTTGTAGTTTCTGCTGACCAGGAGGCTGCATAACCGGAATTGGTTAATAAAGAGAATCTTGGCGTAGCAATCACCTCTTCTGCTAAGGTTTTAGCCAAAGCATAATTGCCCATTGTGAGTACTACACGGGCTTTTAACGCCTTAACTCCAGCCAGCGTAAAATGATAAGGCCCTCTATTAATAGCAGCATCAGCTAATAAGGTTATTGCGTTATCTAAATCAGTTATGATATTGGTATACACAGTATTCACAGTGTCTCGTTCCGGCTGATAGCTGGGAAGGGGAACAGTTGTTACATAAGGAATACCCAATGAAGTAGCATTACCCACATAGGTTTGGGCAAATATACGAACTAAGTCAAAATGAATTAGGGCGCGTAAAGCCAAAGCCTCACCTTTGATTTGATCTTTGTTAGCGTCAGTAGCATCAGGCACATCATCAACATTCACAATAATATTATTCACACGGAGAAGACGGGAATAACAAGTATTCCATAAATCTACAAGGTCTGCATTACTTGGAGTTATTGACCATTGAGCCTGTCCAAGGAAACGATTAGAATTGGAGGGTGACACCAATACGTTATTGGTAGGTGCATCACCCCATACCACGAAATTACGTCCATAATAAAGATAAGAACGTAAACCAGCGTAAGCGCCAACTAAAGAGGCATTTGCATTAGCAAGATTTGCCATGGCGTCTTTTTCGGGAATATAGTCATAAGGTTCTAAGTCTGTGAATTTGTTACAGGAAGTAAAAACCACAGCAAAGCTAAATAAAAGTATAATTAATTTTTTCATAATTGTAATTCTGTTTTTACGTTAAAATTTTAATTGAATACCACAGGTAATTGTTTTCGCCATAGGATAACCATACCAGTAGTCGCCTCCCAAGCCTACTTCAGGGTCCATTCCGGGATAAGTAGTCAGCGTGAAAAGATTTGTTCCCTGTACGAAGATACGTGCGTTTTCAATCTTTATTTTGCTTGTCCACGAGTGGGGGAAGTTATACGCAACGGTGATGTCACGCAAGCGAATGTAAGAACCATCATAGGCATGCCTACTGGTCATTTGACCGTGACTGGCAGCAGGAGAGCCGTATAATGCCTTGGGGATATCAGTTATATCGCCTTCTTGTTTCCAGCGTTTGTTTACCTGAATGTGTTGGTTCCACAGCCCTCTGTTACCGACAGAAGTAAACATTAACATAGTTTGGTCGGTAATCATACCGCCAACCGTGAAATACAGCATGGCAGATATTTCTACGCCATAAAAGCTAAGCTTATTGGTGAAACCGCCGAAGAAATCGGGGGCGGCGGAACCTATTATTTTACGTTCTGCACCGGCAGCGTCAGTAGCCTCATAGCATATTTCTCCGTCTTTAGTGTAATACATCGGGCGGCCATCGGCAGGATTAATACCGGCCCAGGGGCGTGTAAATACAGATTGGATGTCTTCACCTTCGCGGTAAATACGGGTACCGTTGATTATGTCAGCTCCTCCATAAAGTTTTTCAACACGGTTCCTGTTAGAGGAAATATTCAAACTTACATCCCAACGAAAATCTTTCATTTGTACAGGAATAGCATTAAGGGTTACTTCTATGCCCTGATTGGAGATTTCTCCTACATTTTCATACCTTCCAGTATAACCGGTGGTTGATGAAAGTTGAGCGCTCATCAACAAGTCGGTAGTATAACGATAGTAATATTCAATAGTTCCATTCAAACGGTTCTTAAATATGTTAAAATCAAGGCCTATGTTAAAACTACTGGCTTTTTCCCATGTGAGTTCCGCATTTTCAGCCTGATAAGGATAAAGTCCTGGTTTTCCGACATAACTGCTATTGGAAATACCTGTGGCAAATAAGCCCATAGAGGCATAATTGCCAATACCACTTTGGTTACCTGAGGTACCATAACTGGCGCGTAATTGTAAGGAATTAATCCATGATAATGATTGCATAAATTCTTCATTGCTGATTTTCCATGAAGCTCCTACTGACCAAAATATACCGGATTTATTACTACCAACAAATTTAGAGGTAATATCGCTACGAAGACTGGCGGAGGCATAGTATTTATCATTGAAATCATAGTTCCCGTTTAAGAAGAACGAGGCTAAAGTATTTTGATTATGAGTTCCGAATGTATACTTGGGTTCTGCACCATGCGAAACCTCGTAAAGTCCCGGAGCGAAAACTTCGGAGGCAGCATAGAGATCGCGATAATCGGTTTTACGGGCTTCCTGGCCAAGCATAAAGTTGAAGTTGTGATTCTCGGCAAGGGTCTTGATATAGTTCAATGTTACAGTTTCATTCCATACCATATTTTCGGCACCTGATGAACTGGAACGGCCACGCTCGAAAGCAGTATTTCCCCGACATTTGTGGTCATCCCATTGATTTTCAAACATTGCCATGAAGTCTAAGCCAACATTAGCTTTCAGGAAGAGGCCGTCAAAAAGTTCCAATTGGGCAATTACATTAGGCATTACGCGGTAAGTACGGGCTTGAATATCGTTATAGCGCAGATTGTTAATGAAGTTAGCAGGATAAG
Organism: Prevotellaceae bacterium; assembly: GCA_031254635.1. Classification (GTDB taxonomy): domain Bacteria; phylum Bacteroidota; class Bacteroidia; order Bacteroidales; family UBA932; genus UBA932. The sequence goes on from JAIRUB010000143.1 coordinate 4,509, forward strand.
TGTAAGGAGCAGAGACTATATCTCCATTACTCAGTATCCCCGGGTCAACTGGTGCATACATAAGTGCGCCAAATACGGGATTGGTGTAATAAGCACTGGTGGTAAGCGCTGTTTTTTGTCCTGTCATTGATAACAATATGTTTCCGGATAAGCTGAAACTCTTGTTGGCTTGATGGTCCATATTCAAACGTAAGGAGCCACGTTCTATCCATGATTCCTTAACAATCCCCTCTTGGTTAAAGTAAGAACCGGATATATAGAATTTGGTTTTATCGTTACCGCCGCTAACGCTCAAATCAGCCGTATAGGTAGGCGCGGCATCGTTATAAGCTTCTTTGCTCCAATCAAAATCATAAAAGTCGTCATTCAAGTCTCGCATAGTATACTGATCAGCTACCATACTATTTATAGTTCTTACTGTACCATCTTTGCGGATAATGTCAATAGTAGCGTCAGAATATCCTGCATTTACCAACATATCTGTCGCTAAGTCAAGAAAGTCTTCGCGACCTAATACTTTGAAGTGCTTGGTCGCCCGGGTAGAGAAACCGGTAGATGCTTTAAAGTCAATAGTTGTTTTACCGGATTTACCGCGTTTGGTCGTAATCATAACAACCCCGTTAGATGCGCGGGAACCATAGATAGAAGTAGCAGCAGCATCTTTCAATATTGTTACCGTTTCAATGTCGTTAGGGTTGAGAGAAGCCATTATGTTGGAGTTGTTAGAATAAGTGATTTCGCCCGTGGCTGTCATTTGTCCATAGTTACCGGTGGCAATGGGAACACCATCAACAACATACAGAGGCATAGTGCTACCGGAAATAGAACCGATACCACGAATCAATACCGACTGGGCAGAGCCGGGTTGCCCTGATGATGCAACCGACATAACTCCGGCAGCATTACCCTGCAACGCTTTCTCAAAAGAGGTAACCGGCATGGCAGCCACTTTCTCAGAACTTACATTTATAGCAGCTCCTGTATTGGTTGGCTTTTTTGCCACCCCGTAGCTCGTAATAACAACTTCATCCAGAGTACGTGCATCACTTTCCATGATTACGTTAATAGTAGTACGTCCACCCACTATTTCTTCCTGAGTTTTCATCCCCAGGAAAGAAAATACCAGTGTTGCATCGCCCGGTACGGAAATGGTGTAATGACCATTCGCGTCGGCTGTGATACTGGTCCTCGTACCTTTTACAACTACCGACACGCCCGGCAATGATAGGCCGTCGTTGTCAGTTACCACGCCCGATACTTGCACGTTCTGCGCCCATAGCGCATTAACACCTGCAAATATCAAGCAAACAAAAAACAGTGTGATTTTTTTCATAAAATTAATTTAGGGTTAATAAAATTAGTTCATTATTTATTACAAAGTTGATTCCTCTTTATTTTTTGTTAATTTTTACTAATATAATATTGCTATGATTTCGTATTTTTGTTCTTAAGTTAAGTGCAAATTTGTTCCTAATAAGTGCAAATTTAATAAAAAAAAATAAATCCCAAACATATTTTTTATTTTTTTATTTATTAGAAACTGTTTAAATTTTAAATTCAAGAAATTTTATTGAGCTCAAGCATAATATATGTACCATCATTTTTCCATTGGCTGTAGTAATAATAGACTAATTGCCACTTCGGAAAGTCCAATGGTAAGATTCGCCATTGACATCCTGTTTTGAGCAAGTAAAAAACGGCATTGAAAATCTCTCGTAATGAATGTTTTCTCCTTCTTACCTTTGTCATCTACAATATTTTCTATAAACTTGCCATTGTTTTTCAGTCAGCTTAGTTGTATAATTTATTTATGCATCTTAGTAATTATTTGGTTGATAATCATAAATATATGAAATAACAATTAAATAATCTACTGATTTTTAATTAATTATATTAATTTTTTGTTAAATTTAAACAATTTCTTAAAATAGTGCTAAATATTTGATTTTATTTTACTATATTTGTGCCGTAGAATGATGATTAGCCTTATTGATATTGACTAATAATCAAAAAAATATGTAAAAATATAAATTATTAACCTTAAATTAATTTTATGAAAAAAATCACACTGTTTTTTGTTTGCTTGGTATTTGCAGGTGTTAATGCGTTATGGGCGCAGAACGTGCAAGTATCTGGCGTTGTAACTGATGCGGGCGAACCGCTTGTTGGGGCAACTGTAGCTGTTGAATCCGGAAAAGCTTATGCTATGACAGATGCGAATGGCCGGTACACCATTTCAGTACCGGCGGATGCTGTTTTAGTATTCACTTATACGGGAATGACTACTCAGAAAATTGCTGTTAACGGAAGAACAACCATTGATGTGCTTTTAGAAGATGAAGCAAGACGTTTGGATGATGTTATTGTTGTCGGGTATGGTGCGGTTAAACGTTCCGAATTACCGGTTCTGTAGCTAAGGTGTCCGGTGAAAAATTGGCTTCCCGCGCTACATCCGACGTAACTAACGCTTTGCAGGGAACGGCAGCAGGTGTTCAAGTAGTGAACAATAGCGGCCAGCCGGGAACCGCGGCAACTATTCGTATCCGCGGCGTAGTTTCTATCAATGGCGGAACAACGCCCTTGTATGTGGTGGATGGCACACCCTACAATACTGATGTTCTTAACCTGATTGACCCGCGCGACATCGAATCGATGAGCGTGTTGAAAGATGCCGCGGCAACCACTATCTACGGAGCACGTGGAGC
>JAIRUB010000162.1 GCA_031254635.1 Prevotellaceae bacterium
TTTGTAATACTGCTATTACAGTAAAAGCATTTTTTCGATTCATATACTTTGACCTATTCTAAAAGCAACAAAGATAAGACTTCCCAAAGATTTTAGCCTGAAATTTGGCCATTAAGCCATTATTCATTATTATTTACTATCTTTGCACTGAAATACCTAAAGTGCAATGAAAATTCAGCAGATTCGGGATGCCATTCTACAAGTGTGCAGCAATAGTTCGGCTAATGATGTACACTTGTTTAATGCAGCTTTTGAGCAGGCTGAAATGGCCTTGAAAGACAAAACCCGCGAAAACGGTGATCCTTTTTTGTGCCATGGTTTGGGGGTTGCCTTAATTTTAGTCAGAGAAATTGGCTTATTGTTGCCTGCAGCAACAGCTATATTGCTGCATGAATCCTTTAAACATACTAAAATTACCGAATTGATTGGCCGCGCCGGCGATGAAATGAAACAGCAGAAAAAATTTTTAGATGCCATAGCTAAACAATATGGTACTGAAATTGCCCAAATGGTATGCGGAATGAATAAAATATCGTCGATTAGCCTTACCGATACCAAACTAAGCGCTGATAATCTGCGTAAATTTTTGGTAATGTACTCCGAAGACCCAAGGGTTACAATTATTAAATTAGCTGACCGCTTGGAGGTTATGCGCTCCTTGGATTTTTTCCCAAAAAATAAACAGGAAAAGAAAGCAACGGAAACCTTGTTGTTATACGCTCCTTTGGCGCATCAATTAGGAATGTATAATCTTAAAACAGAACTTGAAGACCTTTCGTTGCGTTATACGGAGCCGGAAAGCTATCGGCTTATCAGTAATAAATTAAAGATATCAGGCGGCGAGCGGCAGCAATTAATTAACGAATTCTTAGCCCCTGTGGAAGCAGAATTGAAAAAACAAGGAATAGTTTACGAAATTAAAAGCCGTACAAAGTCGGTCTATTCTATTTGGCGGAAGATGCAGGCACAAAAGGTGGATTTTGAAAAAATATATGACATTTTTGCCATCCGTATAATTATAAATGCACCGAAAGATGACCATTTAAAAGAAGAGGCGCTGTGCTGGGAAGTTTATACTATTATTGAAAATCTATATGAAATAGCTCCGCACCGTACCCGAAATTGGCTTTCCAAACCCAAATCAAACGGCTATGAGGCCTTGCACGTTACGGCTACTACGCAGGATAAGCCGGTGGAAGTACAGATACGCACTATACGGATGAATGAATTGGCTGAAGCCGGTCGAGCAGCCCACTGGATTTATAAGGGAATGAAGGGCTCTGATGGATTGCAGCAGTGGTTAGATAATGTAAAAGAATTACTTGAAAAGCCTGCTGAGTATAAGCACGATTTCTCTAAACTTAAAGCAGATGAAATCTTTGTTTTTACGCCTGCCCGTGAATTGCGACGTTTGCCGGCCAATGCCTCGGTACTTGATTTTGCCTTTGCCATCCATACCAATATAGGTTTTAAATGCGCGGCGGGTTTAGTGAATGGCCGGCACGTATCTATTAAAGAAAAATTAACAACAGGCGACGTGGTGGAAGTGATTACCGCCAAAAACCAGAAGCCGACTTTAGCCTGGTTAGATTATGTTGTGGCCTCCAAAGCCAGATCTAAAATTAAACAAAAATTGGTAGAGGAAGAAACGAAAAAATATACCGAAGTAGGCAAAGAATTGTTGATACGCAGGCTGAAAAATTGGAAAATGGAATACAATGACGAGGTATTGGCATTGCTTTTGAAGTATTATAAACTGAAGGCCATTAGTGATTTGTATGTCGAAATAGCCAAAGAAAAAATTAACATAGCCGACATTCGTGAGGTGTTGACGGAAGGGGCTGTACCTGTAGAAAAAAAGAAAGTAGAAAAACCGGCGCATCCGGTTGAAAAAATTGATAATGACCTCAATTATTTAGTGGTTGAGGCCAACCTCGGTCGAACGAGTTATAAATTGGCAAAATGCTGCAAACCAATGTACGGCGACGAAGTTTTCGGCTTTGTAACCATTAATGAGGGCATAAAAATCCATCGTGTTAATTGCCCCAACGCTGCCCGCTTGTTAGATAATTACGACTATCGCAAACTTAAAGTACACTGGGTGCCGAAGAAGTGACTAAGTGATTAGGAAAGCAATTGTGGTACTATGAGAAGCAATGACGTTGTGTTCTTAAAACATATTCGTGTAAATTCGTGTAATTTGTGGACAAATAAAGGCGAAAGTTTCCTTCCGCCTTTATTCATTGTTCATTGAACAGTACTCATGTGTGCAATCATATCCAACATCTTGTTCGAATAGCCCCATTCGTTATCGTACCAGGCTATTAATTTAACGAAATTAGGATTAAGGGATATCCCTGCCTTGGCATCGAATACCGAAGTGTGTTTTTCGTGATTGAAATCGGTAGATACCACATCATCTTCGGTGTATCCCAGCACACCCTTCAGTTCGCCTTCGGCAGCTGCTTTAATAGCCGCTTTAATTTCATCGTAGCCGGCGCTCTTTTCGATGCGACATGTAAGGTCAATCACAGAAACATTAACAGTGGGAACGCGGAATGCCATACCGGTCAGCTTACCTTTTAATGAAGGAATAACCACTCCCACAGCTTTAGCAGCACCCGTGCTTGAAGGGATAATGTTGGCTGCAGCAGCACGCCCGCCGCGCCAATCCTTAGCCGATGGGCCATCAACGGTTTTTTGTGTGGCAGTAGTAGCATGAACGGTAGTCATCAAACCTTCTAAAATACCAAATTTTTCGTGAATAACCTTGGCCAAAGGAGCCAAACAATTGGTAGTACATGAAGCATTGGAAACAATAGCCTCGCCTTTATAAGTTTTGTGGTTTACGCCATATACGAACATCGGCGTATCGTCTTTTGACGGAGCCGACAGCAACACGTGTTTAGCGCCTGCCTTAATGTGCGCCTCGGCGGTTTCCTTCGTCAGGAACAAACCTGTTGATTCTACAATATAATCAGCACCAACTTCATTCCACTTTAAATCGGCGGGGTTCCTTTCAGCGGTTACGCGGATAGTTTGTCCGTTGACCACTAATTTACCGTCTTTTACTTCAATAGAGCCTTTAAATTGACCGTGTACTGAATCATAACGAAGCATATACACCATGTAATTAACATCAATAAGGTCGTTGATACCCACAATCTCAATGTCGTTACGTTCTTCCATAGCGGCGCGGAACACCAAGCGTCCGATGCGGCCAAAGCCATTGATGCCGACTTTAATCTTTCCCATAGTTTTT
>JAIRUB010000219.1 GCA_031254635.1 Prevotellaceae bacterium
AGGAGTTTTTAAGTAAGCATTTTTATATTGAAGAAATTCCGTGCTATTATTGGCTGCTTTGCTTATTAAAGTTGATAAAGCCTGAATCGTTGAACCGATGCTTTATAAGATGGGCACAATCATTTATGCCGGAAAAAGCTAAAAATCTAACCATTTCATTTGACGGTAAAACAATACGTTCCACAGGGAAAATGGATAAATATGAAAGCCCATTACATATAGTAAGTGCACAAGTAGCCGAGTTAGGCATAACCATTGGGCAACAGACAGTAGATGGAAAAAGCAATGAAATCCCAGCGGTACGTGAACTTATAGGGCTTCTTGACCTTGAAGGCTGTATAGTTGTTGCCGATGCCCTAAATTGTCAGAAAGAAACGGCGAAAGTAATTATTGAAGCAAAGGCTGACTATTTGCTTGATGTAAAGGATAATCACGAAGCACTGAAGAAAGATATTGAAGATTATGTTCAGGACGATAGTTTACGAAAAGCAATGGATGTACATGCGACTTGTGAGAAGAACAGCGGAAGAATAGAGCGAAGGACTGCGTATGTGACATCTGATATCGAATGGCTATTTGGCAAAGAAGAATGGGCAAATTTGGCTTGCATAGGAGCCGTGAATACACAATTCACTACCAATAAAGGAACAACAAATGAGTGGCATTATTACATCTCAAGCCGGAGGCTGACCGCCGAGGAATTGTTAAGGCATGCCCGCCTGGAGTGGTCGGTCGAATCAATGCATTGGCTACTCGACGTACACTTTATAGAGGATTTCTGTCGCGTTCAGGATGAAAATATTCAGCAAAATTTAAACATCTTCCGCAAAGTTGTGCTTAACTGCGTAAAACTCTATAAATCAAAAACTGGAGACAAAAAACCTATTTCTAAGATTATGTTTGGCTGCTTGCTTGAGCTTGAAAATATTATGGATATTTTTGCGGTTAATGAAAATTGATTTCCGTGGGGCCTGTCTCGCATACCTTTTCCCCGAATTAGAATGCCCTGCTCATAAACTCCTATTACCTCAAAATTGGTATTAATTCTTAAAGAAATTTTATTTTTCTAACTCTTTTACTTTAACATAAAATCATAAAAATAGGAATAGGTAAGCCTACAGTATCAAAGTTTCCGGCTTTTCCCTTCCTCCGCACCGTGCGTGCAGCTTTCACCGCACACGGCGCTCCAACAGGTTTAGATTGCAATTTCACCTATTTCTAAATTCTCTGTTGATAGTCTTAAAGAATTAACCTTTTTAATAGCCTTTTCGTCCAATTTTAATATAGATAGATATTTTTCAATTGTTTCGGAAGTGGTTGCGTGAATTAATTTGTGGACTTCCTCTTTCACCCAAATGAGATTCTTGTACTTGTCTGAGCCGCCTAATTCTTTTGGCTTTTTGTGATGGCATTCCATGTTTCCTACGGAAAGCGGTTCACCCGTTACGCCGCATTTCCCATTTTGCCCAGCCATTAAAGATATTCGGTTGTCGTTGTACTCCACGGATTTATCATATTCCTTGCATTTCAACAAATATCTAACAAGGCTTTGCACGTTGCCCAACTTACAATGAATAAGTTTTCGCCCTGTCTCCGTGAATTTACTAATCTCCTGCGTGAATTTCATAGGGGCTTTGTATTTACAGCCGTAAATGGGGAAGATGGTAATTCCTGCTATAATTTTTGGTTTCTGTTTATATTCCCCATAAAATTTCTGATAGGTTTTGGACTTTGCAGGCTCGTCTTCGGGCTCAATCTTTCTCTTGTTTCTGCCCTTGACCTTTTTGGTGTTTCCTTTAAGCCTATTATACAGGCTCTTGCTGACAACGAAATTAATTTCGCTGAAGTCTTTTGAGCATAAAGTGGCTGTTTCATAGTATTGGTGCATACCCATTATTTTACTGTTAAGCAAGTTTACTTGTTCCGCTGAGGTATCTTGTTGCACCATTTTTATTTGCTCTTTCAACTTCGCTTGCATTGCTGTTTTAGCTTTATCGGATATATTACTGCGTGTGACGAATTTACCTTTCTTCTTGCAGACGAATAGTGCGAATCCCAAAAATTCTGTTTTGCCTTTTCTGACATTGGTTATCTTGGATTTTTCAGGGCTGATTTCTAATCCTAAGCGCTCCTTGAGCCAATCCCTAGTGGCGGTATAGATTTTCTGGGCTGTATTATAGTCTTTACAGAGTATTTTAAAATCATCGGCGTATCTCACAACAAAGAACTCTTTCAGTTTGGATTGCCTAATAGCTCTGTATTTATTGTCGAAGGTGTACTGGTGTTCTGTTGTAAATGTTTCCCATTGGTCACTTAGCCACCAATCCAACTCATTCAAGACTATATTAGACAATAACGGACTAATAATTCCGCCCTGCGGGGTTCCCTTATCGGGTATACCTATTCCCTCAATTTCCGATTTTAATATGCGCCCGATAATGCTTATCAAGTTCTTATCCCTGATACCCATTGTCCACATTTGTTTGAGCAGTTTGCCATGAACTACTGTGTCGAAGAATGATTTTATATCAATATCAACAACATAGTGACAATTGCTGTTCCACATAAGAAAATTTACTCTGGCTACAGCGTGGCTTGCCGCTCTGTTAGGTCTGAATCCGTAGCTGTGAGGGTGGAATTTGGCTTCACATATCGGTTCTAATACTTGGAGAATACATTGCTGTAAAATCCTTTCGTCCATACAAGGAATTCCGAGAGGGCGTGTTTTTCCGGGTTGGTAATCTTTTGGTATTTCTACCCGGCGCACACTTTTGGGTTGGTAGTTTTTAAGTTTGCCTTGAAAGTACTGCACAAACTTTTCTTCTGACCAGTCCTTGTAATGCTCAATGGTTCGTCCGTCTGTTCCTTCGGTTGCTGACCCTTTATTGTTTTTGATGTTGCGGTATGCCAGCAGGATGTTATTTTCGTCCATAATTGTTGTCATTAAGTCGGTGAAGATTATATCGTTCACGGACTTTTCGTACAATTCGTCAAACACGCTTTGCATTTCATAATATTCGTTGTTTCGCAATTTTTGTTTCTTGAGCATTTTCGGTTTCTCTAAGGTCGTATCACCAGTCAAGTCAACCGCCTCCTTTGG
>JAIRUB010000055.1 GCA_031254635.1 Prevotellaceae bacterium
TCGGCCACATTGATTTTTATGGAAAGTTTTTCTTCCATGCTTTTTATTATCTATTTAACAGAGCAATACATCTATCGATCTCCCGCACAATCCGTCCTATTTTCATTTTTGCATCATTAGTATCTTCACTCGACGCCTTAAATGCTTCAGCTAATTGTAATCGCTTATTTTTTTCTTTCAATACTGTAATGAACTCTTGCTCACGCTGTAGTTCCTCTTTTAAAGAGGCTATCTCCTGATTTAGTCGCACTATTTCGGTACACGTTTGCTCATGCCTGTCTATCAAACGTATGCACTTGTCTTTCAACTGTTCTACTATATCTAAAGAAACTTCTTCCATAAAAAAACTACATAGTGTAGCATGCAAATTTACAACAAATTCCTGATTTCACAAAAAAATCGTAATTTTACCGGATATATGACAAGTTTTCTTGATATTGTAGCCGCCAATCTCTATGCGCATTACGGCAACCAGCTGTCTTCCTGCTCTTTGATTTTTCCCAACCGCCGCAGCCGCCTTTTCTTTGCCCAAATTCTTTCTAAATTGATAGACAAGCCTTTATGGCAGCCTCGCTACAATACCATTGAAGAAATCATCGTACAATTCTCCGGACAACAAGTGTCTGATTCTTTTGCACTTCTGCTGGAATTATATGAGGTATATAGCCAAAATCTTCAGCGTCAGGAGCCTTTCGATCGGTTTTACTTCTGGGGCGAAGTGATGCTTCACGATTTCGACTTGATAGATAAATACCGTATTAAAGCCGAAGCGCTTTTTAGTAATTTAAAAGCACAGAAAGAATTAGAAGATGATTTTTCTTTTCTTAATGAAGATCAGATAGCCCACATTCGGCAATTTTGGAATAGTTTTGACCCTGATAGTAGTACGCTGCAAAAAGAGTTTCTCAAAATATGGGAAAAATTATGGCCTATTTACTGTCAATTCCGCGAGCAACTTAAATCTAAAGGCATGGCTTACGAGGGAATGCTTTATCGCAAGGTGGCCGAGATCGACTTGCCCGATAAGCTCGATTGTGAATGTTTTGTATTTATCGGATTCAACGCGCTCAACGAATGTGAAAAAGCCTTGTTCAATAAGTTGAAGCATGTTGGGAAAGTCGAATTTTACTGGGATTATGACAACTATTATTTGAACGATGAGCAACAAGAGGCCGGATTATTTTTGCGGCGTAATGTGGCAGACTTTCCTTCCCCGCTAAATTCTGAGCAGTTTTCTAATTTTACTACGGAAAAAATCATCAAGGTAGTAGCAGCACCTTCCGATGCTGTGCAAGCCAAGTTAGTACCGCAACTTATCAAAGAAATGGAGGCGCCTGCCGATAACCGCACCGCCGTGGTATTAGCCGATGAACAACTGCTCATTCCTACCCTGCATGCCTTACCAGCCATAGCCTCCGATATTAATGTGACTATGGGTTACCCGCTAAGGCAAACGCCGGTATACGCATTAATAAATTTACTACTGCAGGTGCATCACAAAGCTAAGGCCGGCAGTTCAGGTCTTCGTTTTTATCACCGTGATGTGCTGGCTATCCTTTATCATCCTTATATCAAAGCAGCAGCAGGAAAAGCGGCTGAAATATTAGCCAGCGAGATTGTACAAAAAAATAAAGTATATGTAACCGCTCATGATTTTGCAGGACACAGTTTTTTATCGGCCATTTTCACTCCTGCACTCACCTACGGCGAACTGCACCAATGTTTGTTGTGCCTGCTCGAACAAATAGCCCTTGTTCCCTTAGCCGACGAAAATAAGCAAATGATTCATGCATACGTGTTACACTGCAGCCGACAGCTAAATAAATTAAAAAAAGCGCTTGACGAAAGCTGCGTGTGTCTTTCCTTACCGGTTTATACCAATATGCTATATAAACTTTTGGCGAACGAAAGTATTCCTTTCACCGGCGAACCCTTGTCGGGCTTGCAGGTATTGGGTATTCTCGAAACCCGTAACCTTGACTTCGAGCATCTTATCATGCTGTCGGCTAACGAAGGTATTATTCCTCGCAGTTACAATGCACCATCCTTTATTCCTTACAATCTGCGACGCGGATTTGGGCTTCCAACCATCGAACAGCACGAGGCGGTGTATGCCTACTACTTCTATCGATTGCTGCAAAGAGCAAAAAAAATTACGTTGGTGTATAATACCAAAACCGACGAGTCGCACAGCGGAGAAATGAGCCGCTATATCATGCAACTAAAGACGGAGTCGGAACAGCAAGTGCAGGAAAGCAGCGTTAGTTTCCACATCGGCCTACATCCTGCCAATCCCATCGTCGTTCCTAAGGATGAGAGGGTGCTTGAGGTGCTTCGGAAGTATTTGGTTGAAGAGGGGGAAAAGGTGCGGGGTACGGGGTACGAGGTGCGAGGTGAAAATTCAAAATTTAAAATTCAAAATTTAAAATTTAATTTTTTAACCCCCAGTGCTATCAACGCCTATTTAGCTTGCAGTTTGCAATTTTATTTTCGTTACATTGAACGACTGAAAGCACCTGATGAAATGACTGAAGATGTAGATGGAATACTGTTGGGAAACCTGCTACACAGAACCATGGAAAGCCTGTACAAGCTCCCTAAATCCCCCGAAGGGGGAGTTGATAATGCGGTTATTACTACTGAATGGTTGAGGACGCTTTTAAACAATCACGAACTAATTAAAGATAGTTTGGATAAAGCTTTGGCGCATGAATATTATCATAGGGATACCTTGCCTGCAGAGGCTGATGAAGACGGAAAATTAGTATTGCTACGTGAAGTAGTATCTAAATATATTTACCAAATTATTCGATACGACATAGAACAAACACCCTTCACGCTCGAAGGCACAGAACTGCGTTTTCATCATAATTTTCCGTTCAAATGCGGCGATGAAATCAAACATATCCGTTTGGGTGGAATTGTCGACAGGCTCGACAGGCAGGGCAATCGCTTGTTAGTAGTGGATTATAAGACGGGAAGGGCTAAGGGCGAATTTAAGGGTGTGGAAGCCTTATTCGGCGCCGATGCCCAACAGCATAATCCAGCAGTGCTGCAAATCATGCTTTACAGTATGCTGCTCAAGCAACAGCAGCCTAAGTTGGAAATTACGCCCAAGCTGTATTTCATGCGCAAATTGTATAAGGATTCTAATTTTATGATTACCGATAAGAGTAATAAGCAAAGTATCACGGACATCACTCCCTACATGGAAAGTTACACAGCAGCCTTATCAGGCATCTTATCGGAACTCTTTAACCCACAACAAGCTTTTGAGCAAACCAGCGATGCCGACAGTTGTGCGATGTGTGATTACCGGAAGATTTGTAACCATTAGGCATTAGACGTGAAGCGAGTTATGGTATCAGGTATCAAGATATGAGATTTACGATTGATGTCAGTCGTAATTGACTTCGTTGAGGGCTTCGCCGTTCGTAATTTTTAATTCGTAGTTGAGCAAAAGCAACCTTAGTAGCATGTAATTATACGACCAATTCACCTTGTTTTATTCAAGGGCGCGGGGACAGGCGGGATAGGCTTTCTATTGGTCAATTCCTTTAGTATTTCTTCGATGGCGCGGTTCAATTGCTGGTCTTCGCCTTTCCATTCTTTGGCGGGGTCGTTCTCTATTACAATATCGGGATCAACGCCGTAACCTTCGATAAGCCACTTGCCTTCGTCAACCGAATAGGAGGTAAAGAAAGGTATGCGCAGGTCGGCGCCATCAATGTATGGCAAAGAACTGCTAATGCCCACAATGCCACCCCAGGTGCGGGTACCAATCAATTTCCCTAAGCCCAGCGCACGGAAACCATGAGGGAAAAGGTCGCCGTCGGACATAGAGTATTTATCAACCAGCACTACTTTTGGACCTACCAAGGTTTGCTCCGGCACTGTTCCTATGGTATCAGAGGTGCGCCACATTG
>JAIRUB010000113.1 GCA_031254635.1 Prevotellaceae bacterium
TGCAGACGAACTACGGCAAAACCCTTCCTTTCAGTCAGGAGATGCAGGGCACAGCCGAAATAGTTACCGAGGACTTACGGCTGTTGGACAGGTTCCTGCAGCCGATAAGGGCGATGATGAAATAATTACGAATTACGAGAGAAAATAGGGGGAGATAGGAGAAAGGGAGGAAATAGTGTTACGCCGGAAGATATAGAAGATTGTGAAGAAAAATTAATAACATTAAGGAGTTGGTGATGTGCAACAATTCAGGCCAGCATCCAGGTACTGCCTTCTTTGGTGTCTTTGACTACAATGCCGAGCTGCTGCAAGTCATTACGAATTTTATCGCCGGCAGCAAAATCTTTATCTGCTTTGGCTTTGTTACGCGATTCCAACACCATTTGCACCAAGCCATCAAGTAAAGCAGTATTGACGCTTTGTTGCTGCTCATCAACAATACCCAGTGCATCAAAGATGATGCCGGAAAATAATGATTTTAAAGTCTCAATGTCGGCGGTAGTCAGCGTATCTTTTTTATCATTGGTCGAATTAATCATCCGTACCGCTTCCTGCAAATGAGCAAGGGCAAGAGCAGTATTCAAGTCATCACTCAAAGCTTCGTAACATTTTTCTACAATGGTGGTAATTTCTTTGCTACGGGTTGAAACAGTCGACGGTGTAAGTTTGTTCAAGGTATGTACGGCCTCCAAGATACGTTTCAATACTTTCTCGGCAGCTTGCATGGCTTCATTGCTAAAATCGAGCGTACTGCTATAGTGCGCCTGAAGCATGAAGAAGCGAACAGTCATTGGCGTGTAAGCCTGCGCCAGCAATTGGTGCATGCCGGTGAACATTTCTTCGAGGGTAATAAAATTTCCCAAAGATTTGCTCATTTTTTGGCCGCTATTAGTAATCATATTATTGTGCATCCAATAACGGGCAGTTTCGTGGCCTTGCACAGCAACGCTTTGCGCAATTTCGCACTCATGGTGGGGAAACAACAAGTCCATGCCGCCGCCGTGAATATCGAAAGTTTCGCCAAGGTACTTAGTACTCATAGCCGAGCATTCGAGGTGCCAGCCCGGAAAGCCGTCGCTCCAGGGCGAAGGCCAGCGCATAATATGTTCGGACGAGGCCTTTTTCCACAAGGCAAAATCAAATGAATTACGTTTATCGTCTTGCCCATCGAGCTTGCGGGTATTGGCTTGTTGTTCGTCAATCACACGTCCCGACAACTTACCGTAAGTATATGTTTGGTTATATTTTTCGACGTCGAAATACACTGAGCCATTGACTTCGTAAGCATAGCCGCATTCGATAATTTTTTTTATCAGTTCTATTTGCTCAATAACATGTCCTGACGCGTGCGGTTCAATATTGGGCGACAGCACATTTAGGGTGCGCATAAAATCATGGTAGCGATTAGTATAATACTGCACCACTTCCATCGGTTCCAATTGTTCGAGGCGGGCTTTTTTAGCAATCTTGTCATCGCCACTGTCGGCGTCATTTTCAAGGTGTCCTACATCGGTAATGTTACGCACGTAGCGCACCTTATAGCCTATATGGCGTAGGTAGCGTGTCAGCACATCGAAGGTAATGGCCGAACGGGCATGTCCCAAATGCGGGTCACCGTAAACAGTTGGACCGCAGACATACAGGCCCACATGACCGTCAACCAAAGGCTCGAACAATGCTTTCTTACGGGAAAGCGTATTATAAATGTAAAATGGTCTCATACTTTTATAGTATTTTGCAAAGATAGAAAAAGTTTAATGATTTTTTGTAATTTTGCACAAAATACGCACCTTCTTACCTTATCCTTTTCCCGGCAAAGGTACATACCAATATATGTCAAAGTTCCATTTACGATGAGTAAGGTGAAGCCAAATCCGAAAGCGAGATAGCGTGTGCAAGCGAGGTCAAGCAAAAAACACAGCACCGGAGAGGCAATAGCTATTATCGGCATATATTTGTCGCGCACCTGATATTTGGTAAGTATTCCGAAGAAGAAGAACCCCAGTAAGGGGCCGTAGGTATAGCTCGCTACAGTATATACTAAGTTAATGATAGCATCGTTTTTTACGGCATTATAAAAAATAATTAATAGCAGGAATACCAAAGCGAATGAAAGGTGTATGGAATAACGTACTTTTTTCTTCTTTTTTTCCGTCCACGCTGTTTTCTTCTCTAAGCCAACAATGTCGATACAGAAAGAAGTAGTAAGTGAGGTGAGCGCTCCGTCAGCACTGGGATAGGCAGCAGAAATAAGCCCGATGATGAAAACTAATCCGGCAACACTACCCAAATGTTGAAGAGCTACGGTAGGAAAAATAAGATCGGTGTCGGAAAATTGCAGGCCTTTTTGTTGAACGTAAATAGCCAATACTGCGCCTAAGGACAGGAAGAGGAAGTTAACCACTACAATGATGCTGCTGAAGGTAAACATGTTTTTTTGTGCATCTTTCAGGTTACGGCAACTCAAATTTTTTTGCATCATCTCTTGGTCGAGGCCTGTCATAGCTACGCATACAAACACCCCGCTCAGGAATTGTTTGAGGAAGTGTGTCTTCGACGACCAGTCGGTGTTCAGCCATTTCATATAGCCACTATTACTGAGTTGCGACACCATTTCCGAAAAATCCCATCCCATTTCCTTACTTATGGTTATAATACAATATACAACGGCCAAAAGCATGAAAGTGGTTTGCAGCGTGTCGGTCCACACAATAGTCTTAATGCCGCCCTCAAAGGTATAGAGAATGATGAGCAGTACAAAAATAAGTCCGGCCACCCAAAAGGGTATCCCAAATTGTCTCAAAATAAATGTATGAAGAACGCTTACCACAAGAAACATACGAAGCGTGGCGCCCAGCGTGCGCGATAAGATGAAGAAAGAAGCTCCCGATTTATAGGTGAAAAAGCCAAAACGCCTTTCGAGATAACCATATATAGAGGTAAGCTGCATGCGGTAATACAGCGGCAGTAGTACGGTGGCGATAATGATGTATCCGGCGAAAAACCCCAACACCATCGGTAGGTAGTAAAACGCTTGTGTTTGTACATTCCCCGGAACAGACATAAAGGTTACGCCTGACAAGGACGCGCCAATCATTCCGTAGGCTACCACAAACCACGGAGAACGGCGGTTGCCGATAAAATACGTATCATTATTGGCACGCCTTGAAGTAGCCCAGGTTACTGTGAAAATTACTAAGGTGTAAGCGATGAAGACGATGGCAAGAAGTGAAGAAGACATGGTTATTGTTTAGCTGTTTAATCAGTATCGGGTATCAAGTATCAGGATATGCGATGTGCGATTATGCAAATTCTTATTCTTTCACCCTTTACCTGTTCAATTGTTATTATGGTAACATATCAATCCCTGCAGGGCATTTTTTTCTACTTTGCCGATAGTAATCTGGTGTTGTGCTGCTGTTGCAGTAATATTCTCTTTAAAATAAAAAGCTACAGATCCTAATAAATGCAAAGGATAGCGGGTATAATCATAGTGTATAATATTATATGTAAAGAATTGACCGAAACTTGTAGTTAGCAGTTCGTGAATATAACTATGTGCTTGTTGTTCGTGCAGGAATTTAGCAAAAGATGCCAAAAAACGATTGGGGAAGATCTTCCTGTAAACTTGTTCTAAGATATCATCTTTAGACAATTGATAGTAGTCGGTAAAAGCTTGGTGCAAGTCTGCGGGCAGCCTGCGTTTCAAATAGTCGGCCACCAATCGTTTGCCCAAGGCTGCGCCGCTGCCTTCGTCGCCGAGGATGAAGCCGCAGGGAGGAACTGTGTCGGCAATAGTTGTCCCATCGTAGAAACAAGAATTTGAACCTGTGCCGAGAATGCCAACTATGCCCGGTTCATGTTGGCACAGTGCACGAGCAGCACCCAATAAGTCAGTATAAACTTCGGCTGTAGTTTCGGGAAACACTTTTTGAAAACATTGACACAGGAAATCCGACATACTTATAGATACAACACCGGATCCGTAGAAATAGATGTGGTTTATTTTTCCGTCGATTTGTGACGATAAAACGCGCAATTCATCCTGTATTTGCGGAGCCTCCATATAAAACGGATTAATCCCCGAAGTGAACAACTGCTGCACACACTCATTGCCTTTAGTTATACACCAGGCTGTTTTGGTGGAACCACTATCGGCTATCAGGTTCATGATGGCTGGTTTAAATTGATTAGTCCTTCGGGAAGCCGCGTAGTGATGATTTTATTTTTATGATTAATCTTTACTATAAATTCCCCCTGACAAGGAATGATGATTTTACTATTGCCATTGCTAATCGAAAGACAGGGGTTCTTGGGAATGTCCATAAATTCCACCACTATGCCGATATCCCCTGCCGCCTCATCTTTCACCACATAATCAATTAACAGTTGACTGCCGACTGCCGACTGCTTACTGCCCGTCATTGCGAGCGGAGCGAAGCAATCCTGCCGACTAAACACCATCTTTCCTGTTAATTCTTCAGCCAACACCATGCTTTCCACATCATCAAAAATGACTATGGCGCGGTTATTGCCGCGGGTTTCAAAACTTTTAAAAAAGAAAGGAACCGGACATCCGTCAATTGTGATAAATACCGGTTCCGATAAGTTGATTTCTTCGGGCGCTTCGGAAAATAATTTAATAATTAATTCGCCGTTCGCTCCAAATGTTTTGTGTACATTGGCAAAGGGCGCTAATGGTATGGAGTCCTTGCCCATAGCTGTGGTTATTCTGCTGCGGGAACTTCAGCAGGAGTTTCAGCAACGGGAATTTCGATAGGAACTTCGACAGCAGGAGCCTCAACGGGTGCTTCAGTAGCAAGAGTTTCGACAGCGGCAGCTTCAGCGGCTTCGGCAGCAGCCTTGGCTTTTGCTTCTTTTGCAGCTAATTCACCCTTCTTTTGAGCAATGGCAGCAGCCATAGTTTCTTTCACCTTAGCTTCGGCTTCCAAATTGACTTTTGCTGCATTACGGCTCGATTGGGCTAATTCACTGCGTTTTGATTGTACCTTTCCCTCTTTTTCCTGCATCCAGGCTGCCCATTTTTCGTTGGCAACTTCTTCGGTCAAGGCGCCTTTCTTAACGCCTTCTAATAAATGTTTTTTCAACAACACGCCCTTGTACGATAAAATACGACGACAGGTATCGGTTGGTTGAGCGCCTTTCAACATCCAGTCTAAGGCTTTTTCACCGTCAATTTCAATAACGGCAGGGTTGGTGTTAGGGTTGTAGGTACCGATACGCTCAATAAAGCGACCATCGCGCGGAGCGCGGCTATCGGCTACAACAATGTGAAAATAGGCGTAATCTTTTTTCCCATGACGGGCTAAACGAATTTTTACTGACATATATGTTTATTTAAGTTAATATTTAAATTCAACTTCCTTATCTTCTCGAGAAAAGGTGTGCAAAGGTATGGATTTTTCCTGAATTTGCAATATTTTTCATTTTTTTTTACTACATTTGCGGCAATTTTAAATTAAGGTATATTATGCGTGCTTTTTATGTATTTGTTATTCAGTTATTTGTGTTTTTTACTTGTCCGGCTATAGCCCAAAACCAACAGGCAGAAGAGGATGCAAAGACAGGTGATTTGCGCTTATTTCAAAATCGTTATCAGGAAGCTGTTGCAGCTTACAATAAGGCTATTGAAAGAGATAGCCGCCTTTGGAAGGCCTATTTGGGCAGAGGAGAGGCTTACACAAAATTGGGTGATCACACCCGCGCTATCAGCGACTACACACGGGTGATTACCCTCTTGCCCAAGCACACGGATGCTTATTATCGCCGCGCGACTTTATATATGGAACGTAACGAATTTACGGAGGCTGTAGCTGATTATTCGATGGTGCTCGCTTTAGATTCTAATTATGCCAAGGCTTATATGCAGCGTGGAATGGCGTATCACAAGTTGCAGGAATATGCCGAGGCGGTAGATAATTTTTCAAAGGCCATAGCTATTGATTATTATTTATCCGACGCTTATTATCATCGGGCAGTGTCCAAGTTGTCATTGCATAATCCTAAAGATGCTGTGGCCGACTTTTCTTTGGCTATTCAAATCCTGCCCGCGGCTGCCAATTATTATAAAGAACGAGGTATAACTTACTATATGCTTGGAGATTGGAAATTAGCCGAAGCTGATATGAATAAAGCTATGGAGTTGGATGCTGAACTTACGCCTTCAGTGGAAGCTATTAAAAAAATGTTCCGTTAAAAAATTTTTATAAAAAACTTAAAACCAATATTGATAATGTATGCTATTGTAAACAAACGTTGCTTAGCCGAAGGTATTTATTTGATGGATATTGATGCTCCGCGTATGGCACGCTCGTCGCAGCCGGGCCAGTTTCTCATTGTGCGCACACACGAACAGGGAGAACGCATTCCGCTCACTATTTGTGATTATGATGCCGTCAAAGGAGTTATTACTATTGTTACCCAGATTGTGGGTGCTTCGAGCCGCCAGATTTGCATCAAAGAAAAAGGCGAAACCTTGCTTGATGTGATGGGGCCACTTGGCCATCCATCAGAATTTATACACTTGTCAAAAGAAGAGTTGGCGCAACAGCATTATCTATTTATTGCAGGTGGAGTAGGCGCAGCGCCTGTTTATCCGCAGGTGAAATGGTTACACCAACAGGGTGCAAAAGCCGATGTAATTATCGGCGCCAAGAATGCAGGTATGGTAATTTTGGAAGAAGAGATGAGAAAGATTTCCAACGAACTGTTTATAACTACCGACGATGGATCTGCCGGTACTAAAGGATTGGTAACTGATAAGTTGAAACAATTGTTGGCCGAAGGCAAGAAATATACCCACATTATCGCTATCGGACCGATGGTGATGATGAAGTTTGTGGCGCTTGCCACCAAAGATTCAGGTATTCCGCTTACTGTAAGTTTAAACACCCTGATGGTTGATGGTACGGGCATGTGTGGCGCTTGCCGCGTAAGCGTTGGCGGTAAAACCAAGTTCGCCTGTGTCGATGGCCCTGAATTCAATGGTTATGTTGTAGATTTTGATGAGGCTATGCGTCGCCAAGTTATGTATAAGACCATGGAATTGGACGCCGATCATAAGTGTAAGATAGGCTTGGATGGAAAGTAATTAAAAATATTCCCTATCTTTGTACCTCCTAAAAAAATGGACAAAGAAAGGCTCTTATCCACTTTTGCTGCGCAGGAATTGTGCAGGCAATTGTCGGCGGAAATTACTGCCGGCCATGGAAGAGTTACGCTCATACGTGAACTATGTGGCTCCGCTAAAAGCCTTGCCATAGCTTCTGCCGCCACGGTTTCACCGCTCAACTTGGTGCTTATGCCCACCCGCGATGAGGCAACTTATTGCTATAGCGACCTTAGTTCCCTGCTGCTCCCTGAGCAAGTATTTTTCTACCCCTCCTGCTATAAACGTGGAATTAAAGACGGGCAGTTGGATGCCTCAAATATCGTGCAGCGCACAGCGTCGCTCAATGCAGTTATCGACAAGCAGCAGCCACTTTTCATTGTGACTTATCCCGAAGCATTAGCTGAAAAAGTAGCCTCGCGCTACCAGGTGGAAAAAAGCACCATCCGTTTACAAAAAGGCGAAAAAATCAACATGTTATTTTTGCGGGAAACGCTGTTGGAATACGGCTTTGAGCGTGCAGACTTTGTTGCAGAGCCCGGACAGTTTGCCCTGCGCGGTAGTCTGGTTGACGTATTTTCTTTTTCCGACCACCGTCCTGTGCGTGTTGATTTTTTCGGCGATGAGGTAGAAAGTATCCGAACTTTTAACATTGACACACAGCTCTCGGAAAAAATCATAGAGCAGTTTGACATCATTGCCAATCTGCAGAAAACCACATCGGCGGCTCAGGGCGCTTCCCTCTTTGATTTTCTAAATACTTCCTACACTTTATGGTTAGACGACCCACAGTTTACCTTCGATAGTTTGTCGACTTTACAAAATTTGGCAACAGACAAGGAGCAATTGATTGATCCTGAGGAGCTACTGAATGCCATGCAGAATCAGCCTTGTATCAGTTTTAGGCCATTGCCCGAAGGTGTAAAGAAAGGATCAACGCTACACTTTAACACACATTCACAACCTACTTTTAATAAAAATTTCGACCTCTTGTCGGCTAATATATCCGAACATTCCGACTTGGGTTATACTACTTATATTCTTACTGACAATCCTGCACAGGTAGAGCGCCTGAAATCTATTTTTTCTTCCATCGGAAAAACAAACATCAAGTTCGACTTTTTACCCATTACCTTACACGAGGGCTTCATTGACCATAATTTAAAAATTTGTTGTTATACCGATCATCAAATTTTTGAACGCTATCACCGCGTAATGCTGAAACGGGCTGTGGAAAAAAGCGACCGCCTGACCATACAAGAGTTAAGCAATATGCAGCAAGGTGATTATATTGTACACATCGACCACGGCATCGGTGTTTTCGGCGGATTGGTAAAAGCCAATATCAATGGCAAGGTACAAGAGATGATTAAATTGGTGTATCGTGATAACGATGTATTGTTCGTGAATATTCACGGCTTGCACCGTATTTCTAAATACAAGGGAAAGGAGGGCGAGCCGCCCAAAGTTTATAAGTTAGGCACAGGTGCTTGGCAGAAACTGAAGCAAGCCACCAAGTCGAAGGTAAAAGATATTGCTCGCGAGCTTACAGCTTTGTACGCTAAACGTAAGGCGGCCGAAGGCTTTGCCTTCTCGCCTGACTCCTACCTGCAAAACGAGTTGGAAGCTTCATTTATTTATGAAGATACGCCCGACCAGAATAAGACTACCCAAGATGTGAAAGCCGACATGGAACGGTCTCATCCGATGGACAGGCTGATATGCGGCGATGTGGGCTTCGGCAAAACAGAGGTGGCTATTCGTGCAGCTTTAAAGGCAGCTACCGACGGGAAACAAGTGGCAGTGTTGGTGCCAACTACTATTTTGGCTTTGCAGCACTACAAAACTTTTTCCGACCGCTTGGCAGCATTTCCCGTGCGGGTAGAATATGTAAGCCGACTGAAAACCTCAAAACAAATCAAAGAAATTATAGCCGACTTGACCCTCGGAAAGGTGAATATTATTATTGGCACTCATCGTTTGTTGAATAAGGACATACTATTTAAAGACCTCGGTTTGCTGATTGTTGATGAAGAACAAAAATTCGGCGTGAGCGCCAAAGAAAAACTGAAAACGCTCAAGTTAAATGTTGATACGCTAACCATGACAGCAACGCCTATTCCACGCACCTTGCAATTTTCGCTCATGGGCGCCCGCGACCTTTCTATTATCAACACCCCGCCGCCCAACAGACACCCTATTGTTACCGAGGTGTACAACTTTCAAGAAGATATTATACAAAATGCCATCAACTATGAGGTAGAACGTGGCGGACAGGTTTTCTTCCTGCATAACCGTGTACAAGACATTAAATCGGTGGAAGATATTATCCGTCGTCTTTGTCCCGATGTGAAGACCTGTATCGGGCATGGACAAATGGAGGGGGAAGCCTTGGAAAAAGTTGTTCTCGATTTTATGAGCGGCGATTATGATGTATTGATTTGTACCACGATTATTGAAAACGGCATTGACATTCCAAACGCCAACACCATCATCATTAATCAGGCGCAGAATTTTGGTTTGAGCGATTTGCACCAGTTGCGTGGAAGGGTTGGGCGCTCGAACCGTAAGGCTTTTTGTTATTTATTAGCGCCACCTTTTATATCAATGACCGATGATGCACGCCGTCGTTTAAAAGCCATTGAAACATTTTCGGATTTGGGTAGCGGCTTTAATATCGCCATGCAGGATTTGGATATACGTGGGGCAGGAAATATTTTGGGCGGCGAGCAGAGCGGTTTTATTGCCGATATAGGTTTCGAAACCTATCAGCGGATATTGAACGAAGCCTTGCAGGAACTACGCGATGAAAGTTTTTATGCAACAACTGTTGAAGCTCAAGAGCAGGGAAAAATCTTGCCGAATAATCAGCCTTTCCTGATGGACTGCACCATTGATACCGACATGAAAATTCTCCTCCCCGATGATTACATCAGTAATACCGCCGAGAAAATTCGTTTATATAAAGAATTAAACAATATTACTGAAGAAGACATTTTGCAACGCTTTGTGCGTGATATTACCGACCGTTTCGGTACGCCACCAAAACAGGTAGAAGACTTGATTGATATTGTCAGGTTGCGCAAATTGGCTGTTTTTTTGGGTTTCGAAAAAATCGTCCTTAAAAACAAATTGATGATTGCTTATTTCATCAGCAACCACCTTTCCCCATACTTCCGGACACCTATATTCTCGCATGTTTTAAATCACATACAGCAACACCCTCGGACCTTCAAGCTAAAGGAGCAGTCCGACAAATTAATATTAACTGCTGTAAACGTAAACACCGTGCAGGAGGCCATGGCGATTTTTGAAAAAATACAAGCTGCGAAGTAATTGTTAATCGTAAAAGGCGAAAATACTCTTTACGAGAGATTTTCAATGCTATATTTTATGCAAAAATGATATTTTAATCAGACCGGAAAGAATTTAAAGAAAGGTAGCTGTAGCTGCCTATTGATTTCACCATATCAGAGGTAATGCTTTGAATAGTATGAGAAAAAAAGTCACTAATTTCGTCAAACGTATTGAAGTATTTGTTGATAAACTTTCTTTTGATATGATGCCATATTTTTTCTGCCGAATTAAGTTCCGGTGCGTATGGCGGCAAAAATAGCAAAGTAATATTATGAGGTATTTTCAATCTCTTTGCTTTGTGAAAAGCTCTATTGTCCAACACGATAATTTTATATTCTTTCGGATTGATTTTTGCAAATTCGTCAAGAAAAATCTGAAAAGTATCACCATTGCAACTTTGGGCTTTCAGCCTTATCGTAGATTTTTTTGAATTAAGAGAACTTCCCATCAACAATTTCCTGCACTTTTCAGTGAAAACATCCTCCTTGGTTTATCGGCTAAATAGCTGTAGGTTTTGTTTTTCGTAGAATATTTCGTACTTTTGGCAAATAATTCTTGCTATGACTATTACAGAAATAATTCGCCAACCGGAAAGCAAACGACTTGAATTTAAAGAGTTGATGCCGTCTAAGGCTGATTTAAGCAAAACCATTGTGGCTTTTGCCAATCAAACAGGCGGCGACTTATTTATTGGTATCAAGAATCATCCGCGCGAAATTGCAGGATTAGACGATAATGAGCTATTGGCATTAGAGGAAAAAATAACCCACATTATCCACGACAATTGCTCTCCACTAATTTATCCTGAAATATCTTTTATACAAGTAACTGAAAAATTAGTCTTAAGAGTTCATATCTACAAAGGCAGTCAGCCTCCATATTTTCTAAAAAGTAAAGGCAAACAACAAGGTACTTATATACGTTCAGGTTCCTCTACTCGTTTAGCTACTCAAGAAATCATAGATAGTCTGGAACGACTGCAAAAAAATATTTCCTTTGACAGCGAGCCTGTATTTTTACTAAAAAACACAAAGCTAAATATAAACATTTTTCATACCGTTTATAAAGAAAAAACCGGAGAGAAATTGTCCGATGTCATCTTACAGAAATTTGATTTATATCACGAAGAACAAGGCGAAAGGATGCTGACCAATGCCTTGATACTATTGTCGGACGATAATGTCAAGAAGAAACTATTCCCTTATGCAAAAATAGAGTGTGCACGCTTCAAAGGAAATGTGCCAGGTACTTTTATTGACCAAAAAACCATTGATGATTCTTTAGTTATACAAGCCGATTTAGCCCATCAGTTTGTCTTGCGCCATATTTCCGAAGGGACATCGGGCTATGATGGCGTTTATCGCAAAGACCGTTGGGAATATCCCATACTTGCAATTCGGGAAGCTATTCGCAATGCCGTTATCCACCGTGATTATTCTATCTCGGGTAGCGATATCAAGATTGCCATATTTGATGATAAAATTGAAATTACCAATCCGGGAGAGTTGATGCCTTTAGTTGACTTCAATTTAATGGATGCAGGACAATCAAACATACGCAACAAAATACTGGCGCCCATTTTTAAGAAATTGGGAATTATTGAACAGTGGGGAAATGGTTTGCGGATTATAGTCGAAGAATTAACCAACTATCCCGAAATAGGCTTTGAATGGAAGGAGGTGGGCTTAGGTTTTAGGGTTATATTCTATAAAAAGAAACCGGAAGAAATACAAAATTACCCAATCAGGTTGGGAGAAAAGTTGGGAGAAAAGTTGGGAGAAAAGTTGGGAGAAAAATTGGGAGAAAAACAGGAAAAAAAATCGGAAAAATTGTTTAAAAAACGTCATTTAAAAATTATGAAACTAATGAAAAACAATCCGTTAATAACAATTTCTACTTTATCCGAAAAACTTAGTATTTCAACCACATCTGTTGAAAAGAATATCAATAAACTTAAAAAATCGGGGATTATCAAAAGAACTGGTGGGGATAAAGGCGGAAAATGGGAAGTTATCAAACAAAAATTATAAATCTATATGGCTGACGAAAAGATTATTTTCTCAATGAACGGTGTGGGCAAAACCATTCCACACAACAATAAAACAATCCTGAAAGATATCTATCTCTCGTTTTTCTACGGGGCAAAGATTGGTATCATCGGATTGAACGGCTCAGGTAAATCTACCCTGATGAAAATTATTGCAGGTATTGAAACCGCTTATCAAGGCGAAGTGGTGTGGGTACCCGGCTATACTGTGGGCTACCTCGAACAGGAGCCGCAACTCGACGAGAGCAAAACCGTCAAAGAGATTGTACAAGAAGGCGTGCAGGAAGTTGTTAACCTGCTAAAGGAATATGAAGAGGTAAATGCCAAATTTGCCGATCCTATGAGCGACGACGAAATGAATAAACTCATCGAACGCCAAGGCGAGTTGACTGACAAGATTGAGCAGGTGAACGGCTGGGAATTGGATGCCAAGTTAGAACGCGCTATGGATGCACTTCAATGCCCCGAACCTGATGCCCCCATTAAACACCTCAGCGGAGGGGAGCGTCGTCGCGTTGCATTATGCCGCCTGCTGTTGCGCGAGCCCGATGTGCTGCTGCTTGACGAGCCTACCAACCACTTAGACACCGAAAGTATCCAGTGGCTTGAGGCCCACTTGAAGCAATATAAGGGCACAGTCATTGCCGTTACCCACGACCGCTATTTCTTAGACAATGTGGCCGGATGGATTCTGGAACTCGATCGTGGCGAGGGAATCCCATGGAAGGGTAATTACAGCTCATGGCTCGACCAAAAGTCGAAACGCCTACAGCAAGAAGAAAAACAGGAAAGTAAACGCCGTAAAACCTTAGAGCGCGAATTAGAATGGGTGCGTATGTCGCCCAAGGCGCGACAAGCCAAGTCGAAAGCCCGTTTAGGTGCTTACGAAAAAATGTTGAACGAAGACAGCAAGCAGAAGGAAGAACGATTGGAAATTTTTATTCCGAACGGCCCCCGCCTCGGAGATAAGGTAGTTGACGCCCAACAGGTGAAAAAGGGCTTCGACAATCGTGTATTGTTCGAAAACCTGAACTTCAAACTGCCTCCCGCCGGTATAGTTGGAGTTATTGGCCCTAATGGCGTGGGAAAAACCACCTTGTTCCGTCTTATTATGGGCATTGAAAAGGCCGATGCCGGCGCTTTTGAAATAGGCGAAACAGTAAAGCTCGCTTATATCGACCAGCAACACAGTAAAATTGACCCTGATAAAACCGTTTATGAAACCATCTCTGAAAACAGTGAGTTAATTCGCTTGGGCAACCGCGATATGAATGCCAGAGCCTACGTTTCACGCTTTAATTTTTCGGGTGCCGACCAGGAAAAGAAATGCGGTATCCTCAGCGGCGGCGAGCGCAATAGGCTGCACTTGGCCTTAGCGCTAAAAGAAGAAGGCAATGTGCTGCTATTAGACGAACCTACCAATGACGTTGACGTAAACACTATCCGCGCACTCGAAGAAGGCTTGGAAAATTTTGCAGGCTGTGCGGTAATCATCTCCCACGACCGGTGGTTTCTCGACCGCGTAGCTACCCATATCTTGGCTTTTGAAGGCGATTCGCAGGTGGTATTTTTCGAAGGCGATTATACCGAATACGAAGAAAATAAGAAGAAACGCATGGGCGATGTAACGCCAAAGCGATTTAAGTATAAGAAGTTGATGGAATGAATGTTATTTTACTTAGTTTTTTTAAATTTGCGGTACTGGCTACGCTGGGCGAGGTCATTGCCTTGCGTATGCGCACAGGAAGTTTTATTCAAAAAAATTTCGGCGTATTGCCCCGCGCTATTATATGGGGGCTTTTCGGTATAGTGATTAGTTGGGCCTTTGTACTCTTCAGCAGAGGCACGCCTGCCTTATTAACCTCTTTAGGCTGGTGCGATGCTGAATTGGTATTTGCTACTGCCGGTTTTTCATGGGGAAAATTAGGCGTTGCCTTTTGTGTGAGCGTGGCTATGAATACCATTTTCGCCCCTGTATTTATGTCATTCCACAAGATTACCGATATGCACATTACCCGCTACAACGGCAGCATGCGTTGTTTCCTGCATCCCATTAATATTACCCGCTCATTCCGCGAATTAGAATGGGAAAAATTATGGTCCTTTGTTTTCAAAAAGACCATACCCTTTTTCTGGTATCCCGCCCATACTATTACCTTTATGCTGCCCGACGAATGGCGTGTGCTATTCGCCGCCCTGCTCAGCATCGCCTTAGGTATCTTATTGGCTATTGACGGCAAAAAGGTAAAGGTGACGAGTTGAACTACCCAGTGTTGCGCATCGCATATCTCATATCCTGATACTTGATACCTTTTACTTTTTTACCCTTCACCATTATTGTAACACTTTCGCTAAGGCTTTCATCTCTCTAAATGGTGATGCTCCTTCATATAGAATACGATACAGGGTTTCGGCAATCGGCATATCCACTTCATGCTTGAGGTTAATATCGTGAATGCTTTTACAGGCGTAATAGCCCTCGGCAATCATGTTCATTTCTGTTTGTGCTGCAATTACCGAATAACCTTTCCCAATCATTCCACCGAAAGTACGGTTGCGGCTGAATTGAGAGTAGCAGGTTACTAATAAATCCCCCATATACGACGATTGCGGCATATTGCGAGCGCTGTAATATGTCTTATTAAGAAAGCGCTCCATTTCACCCTGCGCATTGGTTACCAACACGGCAAGAAAATTATCGCCATAGCCTAAAGAATGGCAAACACCCATTACTATCGCATAAATGTTTTTCAAAATAGCGGCATATTCCACACCGTAGATATCTGTCCCTACATGGGTTTTGATATAATTACAAGCAAATTGATTAGCTAAATATTCTGCGTTTTTTATTTTCTTACATGAAAAAGTAAGATAAGATAAGCGTTCAACAGCAACCTCTTCGGCATGGCAAGGGCCGGTAATAGTACCTATATTGTCGAAAGGAATATTGTATTTTTGGTTAAAATATTCGGCCACAGTAAGATTATCGTCGGGAATCATTCCTTTGATAGCGGTTACGATAAATTTTCCTTGCAAGGATTCGGTGAATTTGTCAAGTTCCAGCTTTAAAAAAGCGGCAGGAATGCAGAACACCAATACAT
>JAIRUB010000127.1 GCA_031254635.1 Prevotellaceae bacterium
CGCAGTGCAACCGTTTATGGTGCGCCTCTTGCGGCAATGCTGCGCTTATGAATGAGTACGGCTTGCTGCAGCCCGCCGACAGTTCTTGCGTCATTTTTGAAACCCCAACGCAGTGGAGCCGTTGGCAAATGCAATACTACAAGCAACAAGTCAGCTTACCTGCATTTTCTTACAGTGAACCTGTTTTTTTGGTAAAAATAAGCAAGTATGGCAAGTACAAAAAAGTAGGCAGTGGCATGGCCGAAATTAATATCGAGCACTTTTGTTATCACGGGACATACAATGGCGTAGAAGTATCATGGGAGGTAAAAAATAATCTCTCAGCCGTTTTCGCACATGAAGTAAAAGGGCATTTTGACTTTATATACGAGGGTGAATTTTTTTCCATAGCACCATTAAACGTCACCTCATCCTTCAAATTTGTAGCACTAAAGGAAGCTATTTTTGAACAATAATACGGTGGCTAAGAGATTAAGGCATGAAAGGTGAAAAGGTACGAGATACAGGGTGCGAGGTTAGCCTGTCAGCCGTAGGGATATTCAGTCGTTTGCTGTGATTTCTTTCACAGCTTTAGCCGGAAAATTTACCTCCCAAATAGCGTCGGTGGGACATTCAGTGGTACACTTACGGCACAAGCGGCATTTGTTATAATCAATATAAGCCAAATTATTTTCAATGGTGATGGCATCGAAGGTACATACTTTTTGACATTTGGTACAACCGGTACAAGCCACACTGCAAGCCTTCTTAGCTATGCCGCCCTTGTCTTCGTTGATACACGACACAAATATGCGGCGGCTCTTAGGCCCTATTCTACGTAATTCAATAATGTTTTTCGGGCAGGCTTTCACACAGGCATTACAAGCTGTACATTTTTCTTCATTTACCTCTGGAAGGTTTGTTGTTTCATTCATTTTGATAGCCTCGAAACTACATACCCGCACACAATCGCCGCTCCCTAAACAACCAAAAGAACAAGCTGTATCGCCGGTATATAAATTGGCCGACACCGCACAGGAAGGAGCGCCATTGTATATATTTACCCGCTCGCGTTTATCGCAGGCGCCGGCACAACGCACCACAGCAAGCATAGGCTCTTTTTCGGGAGCAACCTTTCCGAGATATTCAGCAATCTGCTTCATGGCCGCAACTCCGCCCGGTGGGCAATACAAATTGTCGAGTGTATCGGCTTTAACACAGGCCTCGGCAAAACCACGGCAACCGGCATAGCCGCAACCGCCGCAATTCGCGCCGGGTAATAGCGCAGCTACCTCATCAATACGGGGATCTTCTACTACTTTAAACTTTTGCGCTACAAAATACAAAATTACAGATAGCACAAGAGCTATAAAGCTTAACACAAGAACAGTAAAGATAAAGGTGTTCATTATTTTAGTTTTTCTATTTCAAATATATATTTCTTTTTTAACTTGTCGCGCATCCGGTAAAGCATAAAATAATAAGCAGCCACAACAAATAAAGCCACTAAAGCGCTGCCGGCTTCCGGAATTTTACAGGCTTGCAAAGTTAATAAAATTATCATTAACAAACACAAGGGAATGAGATAAGCCCAAACCACTGCCATCATTCCCTGCATTAAACGCATAGTTACCTGCACTTCTTCTCCAATAGTAAATTCTTGATTAACAATATCTATGACACATGTTTTATCTTTTTTATCGGCCATTGAACAAAAAGATTTTCCGGAGCAGGAGGCACAGGCTGAAGTAGTAACTATGTTTACTGTCACCTCTTTATCTCCAATGGCAGTTATAACCCCTTTATGCCTTATTAATTGTGCCGAAGCCATATTTATTTGATTTTACTGGCCAAAGGATATTTC
Organism: Prevotellaceae bacterium; assembly: GCA_031254635.1. Classification (GTDB taxonomy): domain Bacteria; phylum Bacteroidota; class Bacteroidia; order Bacteroidales; family UBA932; genus UBA932. Next base: position 1,844 of record JAIRUB010000127.1, read on the forward strand.
AGGTTGGCATATTTGGAAAGCCGTGCCGAAACTGTACCAACCTTAATCGGCGACTGCATAAGCAAGGGAATTCGGTTTTCATCGTCTGTAATCCAAAGCACTAAATCACTATCGCCTGTAAATACTTCGCCGGCAACTACTTTAGCGGCAAATTTTAAACATCGGAAACGCCCCAAACCCGAAATATTTTTTTCTTCCCTGCCTATAAAACGATAATACAGGTTAAATATCTCATCATCAATAACAAAAGAAAATGGATAGATTTTACCTTCCTTTAAGTCAGAAAAATCAAGATTTTGCAAATTGAAGAAAAGGCTTATTAAATCATAAGTTGTAGCTGTTCCTTGCAAAACAGTATCTTTTTTTGCTTTTTTATTTTGTTTAACAGAGGCCTTAATGGTGTAGTTTCTATCATCAAAATATATAGTATTCAGCCGTCTGTAGTCGTCCTCGCTAATATCACAATGAAAATAATAAGGACGAAGCGTGCGGGTATCAAACCGCCCCTCGTAGATATTGCGGATTCGGAAAAAGTTATCCCAAAATTTATAGGTAGTAACAAAAATCCTTGCTACATAATAGTTCGTATCACGGAAACTTTCTTTTTCAAGGGACATGGTTGCTTCGCCTACATCGGCGCTGATAATGCCCCATTTGTAGTTGGCTACCAGCGTCAGGCGTTCGCCTGCCTTAAATGCAAGTTCATCGGCAGTATAAGTTTTCACCTCAGTGTTGGCAACAGTTGCAGCAGACTGCGTAAAAGCCATTCGCGGGAACAGTATGCAGCAAAGCAAAAAAATGTATTGTCGTTTCATTAGCTAATAACACTATAATCGGCTGTAGAAGCCTTTAATTTTTTTAATTGAGTACAAAGTAAAGCATTTTTTTCGGAAGACAAGTCGGCATCTTCCTCTAAAACCGTAAAGGCCTTATTACGTGCTATTTCAAGCATCTGTCCGTCACGCGCCAAATCGGCAATCCGCAGGTTGATAGGCATGCCGCTTTGCTGCGTTCCTTCCATATCGCCCGGGCCGCGCAGTTGCAAGTCGGCTTCGGCAATTTCAAATCCGTTATTGGTAGAACACATTAATTCCGTTCGTTTTTTTGCTTCTTTAGAAAGCTTATAATCAGTCATTAAAATACAATACGACTGTTCAGCCCCGCGGCCAACTCTTCCCCGTAACTGGTGCAATTGCGATAGCCCGAAACGCTCGGCGCTTTCAATAACCATTACTGAGGCATTGGGAATATTCACTCCCACCTCAATTACCGAGGTGGCTACCATAATGTGTGCTTGCCCTTTTACGAACTGCCGCATGCCGATTGCTTTGTTTTCGGCAGTCATTTTTCCGTGTACTATGGTGGTAACATATTCTGGCGGCGGAAAAGCGCGGGTAACACTTTCATAACCATCTTCCAGATTTTTGTAATCCATCTTTTCCGACTCCTTAATCAGAGGATATACCACATAAATTTGTCGCCCTGCCTTAATTTGTTCTTTCATAAATCCAAAAACCCGCAAGCGCTTACTGTCGTTAAAATGTATAGTTTTAACCGGCTGTCTTCCCGGAGGTAGTTCATCAATCACCGACACATCCAAGTCGCCATATAATGTCATGGCCAAAGTGCGCGGAATAGGCGTGGCTGTCATTACTAAGACATGCGGAGGAACGGCACTTTTGCCCCACAGTCGCGCACGTTGCTCTACGCCGAAACGATGTTGCTCGTCAATCACCACGAAGCCCAACTTGTTAAATTGAACAGTATCTTCAATTAAGGCATGGGTACCGACAAGCAGATGCAAAGAGCCGTTGAGCAAGTTTTCCGCCAAAATTTTGCGGTCTTTCTTTTTTGTAGAACCGGTTAGCAGCCCCACCTGAATGCCTATTCCTTCAAGGAATTGCTGAATGCTGCTATAGTGTTGTTGTGCTAATATTTCGGTAGGCGCCATGATGGCCGCCTGGTAGCCGTTATCATTGGCAATTAAGGCGCAGAGCAGGGCTACCAAGGTTTTTCCGCTACCCACGTCGCCTTGGAGCAGGCGGTTCATCTGTTTTCCGCTGCCCATATCCTTGCGGATTTCCTTAATTACCCGCTTCTGTGCATTGGTTAATGGGAATGGAAGGTTTTCGTAACATTGGTGAAATTTTTCCCCTACAGCGCTAAACACAAATCCCTGCGAGGCCTGCAAGCGTACAGAACGCTGCTTCAACAAACTCAGTTGAATATAAAACAGTTCTTCAAATTTTAACCTGTAACGCGAAGCGTCAAGCAGGGCAACGCTTTGCGGAAAGTGTACATTTAACAAAACATCCTGCAATGACATTAATCGATGTTCGGTTACTAAATGAGGAGGCAATGTTTCCTCTATTTTTCCAATGAGCGCTTGCGCCAATGCTGCCTGAAGCCGCATAAAAGACCTTTGCCCCAAGCCGTTGTCACGCAAGACCTCTGTACTGCTATACACCCCTTGCATTGCTGACTGCATGCCGATTTTATCGTCTTTAGGCTCGTCCACCTCAGGATGAACCATGTTGATTTTGCCTTTAAATTCGGTAGAGCGGCCGAAAACGATATACTCTTGTCCCAACTTCAACTTATCGCGCTGCCATTTTATTCCCTGAAAGAAAACCAACTCAATCGTTGCTGTGCCGTCCGAGAAGTAAGCGATATAACGCTCCTTGCCTCGTCCCTTGCCAAGCAATTCAAAGCGCACCATCTTTCCCCGTAGTTGAATGTAGGGCAATTCGGCCTGAGCGCCTAAGACTTCTTTCACCGTATAAAATTTAGTACGGTCGATATAACGAAAGGGAAAGGTATAGAGCAGGTCGCCAAAGGTCCTTATGTTCAGTTCCTTTTGAAGCAACTCCGCTTTTCGTGCTCCCACTCCTGGCAGGTATTTTATGTCTTGTTCCAAAACCGCAAGCATGGTACAAAGGTAGGGAAAATAATGATTAGTGATTAATGATTAATTGTTTGAGGTAATGTAGTAATGTGTTAATGTGATAATTAAGGGTGCGAGATATGTATTTTACTTCATTTTTGATAAAAATTTGTAGTCGCAAAATTTTTGATGGAACATCAATTAAAATACGAAGAATGGTTTTTCCAATCGGATTACGATTTAGAAACAGCATATCAAATGTTACAATCAAAACGTAATATTTACTGTGTTTTTATGTGCCATTTAAGTTTGGAAAAAGCCTTGAAAGGATTATTTATAAAGCGATTAAATGAATTTCCGCCCAAATTGCATGCCCTGATGTATTTTGTAAATAAAATTGAACTTGTTTTATCAGATGAATGGTTGTTGTTTATTGAAAAAATAGACGGATTGTCTATTGTAACGCGCTACCCCGAAGATTTAAGAGCAATGATAACGCTTTATACACCCGACCAAACCAAAAACATTTATGATCAATACAGCAATGGTTAAAGCAACAGTAAATTTGGATAGAATAACAGTGCTTAATGTAATTAAAGATTTACATAATACACTGAAAGAACATGGTATAAGAGATAACCAAATTGCTTTATTCGGCTCATTCTTCAATGGCAATGTACATGAAGATAGCGATATGGACATTATTGTTATTTCATCTTTTTTTGAGGGCAAAAACTTGCTTGAACGCTTGGATATGACAGCAAAAGCACAGATAGAAATAAAACGCAAATATATCGTACCCATGGATATTTTACTAAAAACACCCCAAGAGTACGACTATTCAAAAACAACCTATTTTAATTCGGAAATAATTATATAACAAGATGAATGATATGACATAAAAAAAATATAAATAACAAATAAACGAAAAGCGTTATCTTATTATCTTTTCATAGAAACTCGCAATTTTAATGAACCGAAGTAGTAAGCGGGCGCTCACGTCATTTTTAGACGTGGGCTTGCTTATTTTAGTTCAAGGCATGCGAGGTCTCTATGAAAAATAAGTATTACAGTCCCACGTTTTTTATTCTCCCAATCCTATGAAAGTCTTTGAACAAATACAACAATTACAGCGCATACACCAACTGATAGCAGCCCAGCAAACCGGCACGCCCAAGGAGTTCGCTCGAATATTGGGCATAAGCCCCAGCCGATTATACAATATTTTAGACGAATTGAAAAGCCGTGGCGTACCCATTTCTTATTCATGTTCAGCTAAACAATATTTTTACAAAAAAGATTTTCAATTAGATATATCTTTGTGTCCCCAATGCTTGTAGCCGACAGAAAGTAAAAATTAATATTAAATTTGGTTCACTACTTGTTTTGTGTAGTGAACCTGTTTCGCTTTGCAGCGAATTAATTTTTTATTAACCTTTTAAATTTTATGATTATGAAAACATTTGTCTTTTGAACAAATGGAACAAGTGAATGGAGGCAGTAATGACTGTTTGGTAACTTCCGCTGCTGGCACCATATCTAGTGCTCTTGGTATTGGTATTGCAATTGCTACTGGTCCTGTTGGTTGGTTCGCGGCAGCGCTTATGGTTGTTGGCTTAGCTTCTGGAGTTGGAGGTTTTGCTACATGTTAATTACTTAATTACGATAAGATGAAATACGTTATTCTTACAATATTATTCATTTCCCTTTCTATTATAGGGCTTAGCCTTTGGTGGATTATTAGTGAACCATATAAGACATCATATGTGCTATCTTTGATATATAATGCTATTCTTTTCTTTTATCTGTTGAAAAAGTTTAAAAAGCGAAAAATGCAATGAGATGGATAGTATAAGATAAAGAAGTACGTTATTGGGATTTTGTCGTTAGTTAAATAGTTATGATAGACTGGCTCTGTAGAAAATCTAAAATATGGTGGTTAAGGGCTGGGCTGAAATAATTACGAATTACGAGAGAAAACTAGGTAAAAAGGGGAAAAGTAGAGCCTTCTACAACTTTCACCTATTCACTCTGCACCGAGAACAAAATCGCTTCACGTCTAACCTTAAATCTGTAAATCAAAAATTTTCACTATCTTTGTTTTTTTAAACCTTATTTTTTATGTCAAAAGCACAACAATTCATTGATTTGGAACATCGGTACGGAGCGCATAATTATCATCCCCTGCCGGTAGTATTGTCACGCGGCCAAGGTCCCTTCGTATGGGATGTGGACGGCAAGCGTTATTTCGATTTTTTATCGGCTTATTCTGCTGTAAACCAAGGACACTGTCATCCCAAAATTGTGGCAGCCCTCAACGCTCAAGCCGAACAGTTATGTTTGACTTCCAGAGCTTTATACAACGACTGCTTAGGCCCCTACGAAAAATACATCACGGAATACTTTAAATATGATAAGGTATTAGCCATGAATTCCGGCGCCGAAGCGGTGGAAACGGCCTTAAAATTAGCTCGCCGTTGGGGTTATGTGTGCAAAGGAATTGCAGAAAACGAGGCAATCATAGTAGTTTGTGAAGGTAATTTCCACGGACGCACCATCAGTATAGTGTCTATGTCAACCGACCCCGATAGTTATGGCCAGTTCGGTCCCTTTACACCCGGATTCATCAAAATACCCTACAATGATGCCAACGCACTTGGTGAAGTATTAGCCAAGTACGGAAAACAAATAGCCGGTTTCTTGGTTGAACCCATACAGGGCGAGGCCGGCGTTTTTGTCCCTGATGAAGGGTACCTTAAAAAATGTTTCGAACTCTGCCAACAACATAATGTACTGTTTATAGCTGATGAAATACAAACCGGACTTGCCCGCACAGGCAAACTACTTTGCTGTGAACATGATGGTGTCCGACCCGATATGCTGTTATTGGGCAAAGCCCTTTCAGCTGGTGTATTGCCGGTATCAGCTGTGCTGGCCGACGATGATGTTATGCTCACCATCAAACCGGGTGAACATGGTTCGACTTATGGCGGATTCCCTTTGGCTTGTAAGGTAGCCATAGCCGCTCTTGAAGTGATTAAGGAAGAAAAATTATGCGAGTGCGCCGAATATCTCGGAAAAATTTGTCGCGAATTTCTACGTAATATTCCGTCCGACCGTATTACCTTAGTGCGTGGCAAGGGCCTGCTCAACGCTATAATAATTGAACCGAAAGACGGAGTTGAAGCTTGGGATGTGTGTGTGCGTATGGCCGAAAATGGCATAATAGCCAAGCCTACCCACCGTCATATTATTCGCTTGGCGCCGCCTTTGGTCATTTCCGAAGAAGAGTTGATGGAAGCTTTGGAAATTATTAAGAAGAGTATTCTGTCGTTTTAACGAAGCTGTTCAACAAAGCGTTCTCAACCACAAAGTTACACAAAGTAAAATGTTTTAATCTTTGTGTACTTTGTGGTTAAATATTTTCACTTTTATTGTAAACAGAAAAACAATCATAGTGCCTAAATCATTATTCAAGGCCCATTTGGCCATACTTGGTTCTACGCTTCTCTTTGCATTGAATATCCCCATTGCAAAATCATTGCTTGTAACGGGTGATGTGCATTCTGTGGGGCTTACCATGATGCGTTTCATAACGGCTACAGCAGGATTTTGGCTCTTATCACTTTTTCTGCCGCACGAACGGATACGTAAAAATGTCTTCCATTGTTCAAATAGATGATAAACTCATTAGTGCTGATGTGTTTGAAAAACATTTTGCCTGCGATATTGCTCAATGTGCGGGAGCTTGCTGCGTATTGGGCGATAGCGGCGCTCCCTTGGAAAAATCGGAAAAGAAATTGTTAGAAGACGAGTATGAACATTATGTAACGTATATGAAGTCTGAAGGGCGCAAAGCCGTGGAAGAGCAAGGCCACACAATTATTGACTCCGATGGTGATTTGGTTACTCCTTTAATCAATGACAAAGAATGCGCTTATTCTTGCTTCAATACGGAAGGCGTTTGTTATTGTGCTATTGAACGGGCCTTTCTTGATGGTAAAACAAAATTTCGTAAGCCCATTTCCTGTTACCTCTATCCTATCCGGCTCAAACAACTGCATGAATACATAGCGCTTAATTACGATGTTTGGCATGCCTGCGAGGCTGCAAGAGAGAACGGATTGCAAGAAGGGGTTCCCGTATTTCGTTTTTTGAAAGAGCCGCTTATTGCCCGTTTCGGCAAAGCATTTTACGAGGAGATGGAGACACTATATCAGGATATAATCGTGAAACGTAAAACGTAAAGTGATTTACACCGTCATTATATCTTTTTCTTTCTTTTCCAACAATTCATCTACCTTTTTATTGAAATTGTCGGTTAATTTTTGTAATTCGGCTTCTGTATCTTTCACTACATCTTCCGGCAAGCCGTCTTTTTGGAATTTTTTTACTTGTTCCACGCCATCGCGGCGGGCATTACGAACGCTTATACGCGCCTGCTCGCCTTCGGCCTTTATTTGTTTTACCAAATCTCTACGACGTTCTTCGGTTAAAGCAGGCACATTAATACGTACTTGCTCTCCGTTATTCTGGGGGGTAAAACCTATGTTTGCTGCCATAATTGCCTTCTCTATCGGTGCAATCATACTTTTATCCCAGGGTTGGATGAGTATGGTTTTAGCATCGGGAATAGTAATACTCGACACCTGAGGCAGCGGCGTAGCCGTGCCATAATAATCAACCATCACACTGTTGAACACTGCAGGATTAGCTTTTCCTGCACGCACAACTAACAACTCGGATTCAAGGTATTCAATAGCTTTCTGCATTTTTTCTTTGGCTGCAGCCACCACTTCTTTTGCTTTTCCAATATCCATAAATTTATGATTTTATAAATTAACACACCAATGTTCCGAGCACTTCGCCCTGAACAATACGCTGTAAATTACCTTTTTTATTCATGTCGAAGACAATCATCGGAATATTATTCTCCTTACAAAGCGTAAAAGCTGTAAGATCCATGATTTTTAAATTCTTACTATAAGCCTCATCAAAGGTCAATTGTTCATGTTTTGTAGCCGAGGGGTCTTTTTCGGGGTCGGCAGTATAAACGCCATCTACGCGGGTACCTTTTAATAAAACATCGGCTTCAATTTCCGCTGCGCGTAATGCTGCTGCCGTATCGGTAGTAAAAAACGGATTTCCTGTACCGCCGGCAAAAACACAAACCACTCCTTCTTCTAAATATTTATTAGCCAAATCCTTCGAAAAGCGTTCTCCTACCGATTCAATAGCTACAGCAGTGAGTATCACCGCTTTTACATTAATGTTCAGGAGCACGATTTGCAGGGCTATACTATTAATAACCGTAGCTAACATTCCCATTTGGTCACCTTTTACACGGTCGAAGCCTTTATTTACACCGCTTAATCCGCGAAAAATGTTTCCGCCGCCAATAACTATACCTATCTGAGTCTTAGCTTCTACCGCCAATTGTATATCTTTGGCGTATTGTATAAGCGCCTCTGTATTAATGCTATAACAATCGCTTCCCATAAGGCTTTCGCCGCTGAGTTTTAAGAGAATTCTTTTGTATCTAAGTTCCATATACTACGCTGGTTAAATTGAGCGAAATTAAGGAAAAAAATCGGAACCAGCAAAAAAATTTCCTGTTTCAGATAAAAGTATTACCTTTGCAGTCTTGTTCTCTTGAATTAAGGAACAATTAAAACTACATAGTATTAACCTAAAAATTTTTAATTATGGCAGATGTAGCATCAAAAGTAAAAGCCATCATCGTTGACAAATTAGGTGTTGATGAAAATGAAGTCACCCCCACCGCTAGTTTTACTAATGACTTGGGCGCTGATTCTTTAGACACCGTAGAGTTGATTATGGAATTTGAAAAAGAATTTGGCATTACAATCCCTGATGGCGATGCGGAAAAAATCAGCACTGTTGGTGACGCTATTTCCTACATTGAACAACACGCTAAGTAATTTTTGATTATCTCTTCTCAAGCAGTTTCGCTCTTAAACATTTTGAATTTATGCAGTTAAAACGAGTAGTAATTACTGGTTTAGGAACCGTTAATCCATTAGGTAATAATGTTCAAGAATATTTTGCCAACCTCGAAAAAGGAGTAAGTGGCGCTGTTTCTATTTCTCGTTTTGATACTACGCATTTTAAAACAAAGTTTGCTTGTGAAGTAAAAAATTTTGACCCAGGCCTATACGGTATCGATCGCAAAGAAGCGCGTAAACTCGACCTTTACGCGCAATTTGCGTTGGCTGCTGCTGCCGAAATTGTAACCGACAGCGGAATTAACCTCGAAACGGCTAATAAAGAGCGTATCGGGGTAATTTGGGCTTCGGGGATTGGAGGAATTGAATCCCTGTCGCAGGATATCAAAAGCTACGTACAAGGCGGACTGATTCCTCGTTTTAGTCCTTTCCTTGTTCCCAGAATGATTGCCGATATTGCTGCCGGGCATATTTCAATGAAATATGGATTCCGAGGCCCCAACTATGCGACTGTGTCGGCTTGTTCTTCGTCAAACCATGCCTTTGGGGATGCATTTAATCTTATCCGCTTGGATAAAGCCGATATAATTATTGCCGGCGGATCTGAAGCGGGGATCTGTGAAGTAAGCGTAGGCGGGTTCAATGCTGCTCAAGCGCTTTCTACCAACAACGAAAATGCCACCACGGCATCACGCCCCTTTGATAAAACCCGCGACGGTTTTGTGATGGGCGAAGGTGGTGCCGGCCTTATGATTGAAGAATATGAGCATGCTAAGGCCCGTGGCGCAAAAATCTATGCGGAAGTAATAGGCAGTGGAATGACTGCCGATGCTTATCACATCACTGCTCCACATCCGGAAGGTATTGGTGCTAAAAATGTTATGCGTCAAGCCATTGAAGAGGCCGGTATCCCACTCGAAGAGGTGGACTATATTAACGTTCATGGAACAGCCACTCCTTTAGGCGATATTGCCGAACTTAAAGCTATCCAACAACTTTTTGGCGAACATGCCTATAAATTAAACATCAGCGCCACAAAATCCATGACCGGGCATTTGTTGGGTGCTGCCGGTGCTGTTGAAATTCTTGCCTGTATTTTTGCTATACAAACAGGAATTATACCGCCAACTATCAACTTCAAGGAAGAAGACCCCGAAATTGATTATAAACTAAACCTTACGCTCAATAAAGCACAAAAACGCACCGTAAAGGTAGCTTTGAGCAATACCTTTGGATTTGGCGGACACAATTCATCTATTCTGATTCGTAAAATCTAATAACCTTATTTCATAAGAGTGTGAACAAACGACTAATATGGGCTTTAGCCGCTGTTATTACAGTGTGTGCGCTGGCGCTCATTTACGTTCAGTTTAACTGGATTTTTTCTATACGTCAAGCCGAAAAAGATAATTTTGAACGAAACATTCGTCTTATTTTAGACAATGTTGTGGCTGACATTGATGAATTGGCAATATATAAGCCACCCATTTATCCCCCCCTCGGTGAAAGAAACAACTATGAAATTCCTATTATAGAGCGAATTTCTTTTGATGAAATAGTAGAATTTCTTCAAAAGGAATGCATTAAACATAATATGAGTATTACTTATGAATTCGCGGTAACCAGTGCCTTAGGGGAGGTAATCTTCAGTACCAACAATTTTGAGAATGTCAACCCGTCTCGTACTCATGTTGTTGGCCTATTTCCTCGTGACCCTGAGTATATTACTCAATATTCGCTATCCTTATATATATATGAAGGCGATCTTATTCGACAAAAAATTTGGATATTGATAACCGCTTCCACTCTACTAACATTAATCATTATTGGCCTTCTTACCTCTAATTTGTTGATTATTTTTAAACAAAAACGATTGACTGAAATTAAAAATGATTTTGTTAACAATATTACCCACGAATTGAAAACCCCTATAGCCACCATCTCTTTGGCAGCACAAATACTTAACGACCCATATATCCCCATCAAAGAAGAGAAATGGCCTCATTTACACCAAACTATACTTTTTGAAAGCAAAAGATTGCAATTTTTAGTGGAAAAAGTGCTACAAATTGCTATCTTTGAGCGCGGAAAATTTAGATTGAAATATCAAGAAATAGACATTGCTGAGTTGTTGGCAAAAATTATCGGATTTTTCACCTTGCAGTTAGAGAACAATAGCATCCAATTGGTAACAGCCTTCAACCATATTAAAACAAAAGTGTGGGCAGACGAGACACACCTCACGAATGTGTTTACTAACCTTATGGATAATGCTATTAAATACCGGAAAGAACAAGGTGCATGGATAAAAATAACGACTGCAAATCAAGCTAATAAAGTAATTATCACAATAGAAGACAATGGGATAGGCATAAATAAAAAAAGTCAGAAGAAAATGTTTGATAAATTTTTTCGTGAACCAACCGGAAATATACATACTGTAAAAGGATTCGGCTTAGGATTAAACTATGTAAAACAAATGATAAGCATGCTGCATGGAAGTATAAATGTAGAAAGCACACTGGAAATAGGCACAAAATTTATTATAACTTTGCCGATAATAAAAGAAAGTAACAAAAAATAATCTTAAGGTTATGGAAAATAAGAATACAGCTATTTTATTAGCCGAAGATGAGGAAAATATGGGTACCTTGCTTTGCGATTATTTGAAAGCCAAGGGTTACCAGGCGGATTTATACCTTGATGGTGAAAAAGCTTTTAGGGGATTCTGTACTAAAAAATACGACCTCTGTATTTTAGATGTAATGATGCCTAAAAAAGATGGCTATAGCTTAGCTATAGAAATTCGCACTATTACTCCTGATGTCCCGATTATCTTCCTTACTGCAAAAAACATAAAAGAAGATATTATTCAAGGCTTTTCGTTGGGTGCTGATGATTATATGACTAAGCCTTTCAGTATAGATGAATTAGTGTTGCGCATTGAGGCTGTACTCCGACGAAACCGTGCACTTCCTAGTGAAATTGGAAGAACCATTTTTAAACTGGGAAAAAATACCACCTTCTATTACAGTCGACACACATTAGTCATTAATGACAAGGAAATAAAAATTACAACGAAAGAAGCTGAAGTTCTTCGGTTGCTGTGCGTGAATAAAAACAACGTGGTTGACCGTAATTCCGCCTTGATTGCAGTATGGAACGACGATAGTTATTTTAATGCTCGTAGCATGGATGTATATATCGCTAAATTACGCCAACACATACATCAAGACCCCGATGTGAAAATGATCAATGTTCGTGGGAAAGGTTTTAAACTAGTATATTAATAAAATGAATATGTTTTCTGATATATTATTAACATTGGGATATTTACCCTCTTCCCATCGGTACGAAAAACAAAGCCGCCGGATGGATGACAAGTATGCATATTTTCACAATATTGCAGCAAGTGATGTTTTTCAACGTTACCTGGCATTGGACGCCTATGTCAATTCGCCTAACTATCCAACCGATATTAAACGAATAAAATCGTTGCAGTATAAAGGCGGTCCTGAACACTTACAACAGCAACATTATAAGACGTTGAAAAAATATAAAGAGATAAAAAAATATCTCAAAAATGGTGAAAAAAATGATTCCCCTTTGTTGCAGGAATTTATTGCGCTTCACGAGTTGGTTAGTTCTTCTGCCTTTCAACAACGGGTAGCCTATCTCAAAAATACAAAGAAATACAAAGAAAGTTCCGCTTATCAACAGTTTTTGGAATACCGGCGATTAAAAAAATCAAGTACGGTTAAAGAATATTTTTACCTGCAAAAAAAATATAAGGCTGTTTTCCATGAACTCGACAATTGGAAATTACTATTTATGGACGAATTCGAAGGCCAACAACTTAGTCAGTACTGGAGTACGCATCAGGAAGCCGGGTTAGGAACCTTAAATGCAAACTACGTTCAAAACAACGAATATCATGCGCTTGATGCAGAAAATATAAGTGTTACCGAAAACAAACTGAGAATTGCATTAAATGCAGACGAGCAAGAAGGCATAGCTTGGGATGAAAAGTTTGGTTTTATTTCCCGCGACTTCAATTGCAGTTCGGGAATAGTTAATACAGCCAATTTATTTCAACTACGATATGGAAAAATTGAAGTTAAATTACGTGTCCCAAAATTAAAAAATGTTTACCACGCCTTTTGGCTCAACACAAATACTCCTACTCCTGCTATCAGTTTATTTAATTTCTGTAACAACTATTTGGTGACAGGAATTTATCAACCCACCGGAGCTGACCAGTCGCGCCGCCGCCTGCATCTAAGTCATCAGGAATTTTATATAGTAGAAATGAAGTGGGGTAAAAAAGTAATTACATGGAAAATCAATGGCAAAGAAGTTTCACGGAAAGCCAATACAGTAAATATCCCACTATTCTTTCAACTCACTTCAGGAGCTGTAGGTGAAATTCAACAAGAAAAATTACCTCAACATTTCGATATTGACTGGATAAGAGTACACACCAAAAAAGTATGAGCATCTTAATTAAAAACATACTGTTGCAACAAGAAATTACCGATATATTTATCGAAGGGAATAGTATTCGGGAAGTAGGAAAGAGTTTGGCCTGCACGGCGCAAAAGATTATTGATGGGAAAGGGAAAGCTGTTATTCCTGGCCTTATTAACGGACATACCCATGCCGCTATGACACTTGCCCGCGGTTATGGTGACGATATACCTTTAGAACAATGGCTGAATGAAAGAATATGGCCTTACGAAACCAATCTTACCCCTGAAGATGTGTATTGGGGCACCAAATTAGCCTGCCTCGAAATGATTAAAAGCGGTACTACCTGTTTCTGCGATATGTATACTTATTTCGACAGTACGGCCAAAGCTACGGAAGAAATGGGACTACGCGCCGTATTAGCCGCTACTATGTTCGATTATTTTGATAAAAAACAAGCAGCAGCCGTCAAACAGCAGATGCTGAACTGTTTCGGAAGAAAGAAAAAATACGGCAACCGTATCATTTTTGCATTAGGGCCCCATGCTATCTATACTGTGTCGACAGATTCGTTGCGTTGGTGCCGTAATTTTGCACAAGAAAATGGCCTGTTTATCCATTTGCATCTTGCCGAAACCCAATCGGAATATAACAATGCCCTACAACAACTCGGCTTATCGCCTGTACGTTATTTGCACAAACACGGACTGCTTTCACCCCGCTTGATTATAGCGCATGGTGTATGGGTTGATGAGGAGGAAATTCGCCTGCTTGCCGATTATGGCGTGAGTGTAGTGCATAATCCAAATTCTAACTTAAAAATAGCTTCCGGCTATCAATTCAAATATGAAGAAATGAAAGCCGCAGGAATAACCGTATGTTTGGGTACCGACGGCTGTGCTTCTTCGAATAGTTTAGATATGATTGAAACAATGAAAACAGCTGCATTGATGCAAAAGGCTTGGCGCTTCGATGCTACTGCTATGCCTGCTGAAGAAGTACTCGATTGTGCTACTGTTAACGGAGCCAAAATGCTGCAATTAAATATCGGGAAAATAGCCCCGAACTGTTTGGCCGACCTTTGTCTTGTTGATTTGAACAGCCCTGCTTTTACGCCGAATTTCAACTTTGTGTCAAATTTAATATATGCAGCCAATGGCAGCTGTATTGATACAGTTATTTGTGACGGAAAGGTTTTGATGGAAAATAAATATGTGCCGGGCGAAGAAGAAATCATGCAGAAAGCCGCCGCTGTTGCTTATGATTTAATGAAAAAACCCACTAACGTCATTGCGAAGAACGAAGCAAATATAAATGAGAACAAAGACAAAAGACATAATGAACAAAGCTAAAAGATACAAATAAGTCTTTTTTCTTTAAATCTTTAATCCTTAATCACAGATTACAATATGGATACAAGAGTTATAAAATTTAACGAAACAGCCGATTTTATTCTGAAAAGAACCGGCGGTCGGCCCGAAGTAGCAATTGTTTTGGGCAGCGGTTTAGGCACCTTAGCCGACAAAATTGAAAACCCGATAGTCATACCTTATTCCGAAGTGCCGAATTTTGTGCAATCAACCGCTGTAGGACATAAGGGCAATCTGATTTACGGCACGTTAAGCGGTAAAAAAGTTATAGCCATGCAAGGCCGTTATCACTATTACGAAGGTTATAGCATGAAGCAGGTAACCTTTCCCATCAGGGTATTGTGTGCGCTTAAAATAAAGGCGCTTTTTGTATCCAATGCTGCCGGCGGTATGAATCCTGCTTTTCGCATAGGCGATTTGATGATTATCCGCGACCATATTAACTTTTTGCCCAATCCGCTAATCGGTAAAAATATTGACGAGATGGGGCAACGCTTCCCCGATATGACTCGCCCTTACGACCTGCAACTGATTCAGGTTGCCGAAGAAATAGCCGCCAAACAGGGCATCAAACTGCAAAAAGGCGTATATGTTGCCGGAACAGGTCCTAGTTATGAAACGCCCGCAGAATATGCCTTTTTCAAAAGCACCGGCGCCGATGCCGTAGGCATGTCAACTATACCGGAGGTGATTGTAGCCCGCCATTGCGGCGTTCGCATATTCGGAATGTCGGTCATTACCAACGAGGCGCACGACCTGGACAGCAGTGCTTCCGATGACTTTAAAAACGATCACAAAGATGTGATGGAAGCTGCCGACAGGGCTGCGCAAAACATGTCGATGTTGTTTACGCAGATGATTGCTGCTTTGTAGAAATTCGGCTTAATGGTCAAAATGTATGATGCTTTTTAAAAAATTGAAGTATCTTTGAACGTTACTTTTAAAATACTGTCCGCAACAATAGTTGTGATTTGATTGCGCTTTTTGAAAAATTGAAGTATCTTTGAACCTGACAATAATATAAGTAGCATTGGGTACAGTTGTGATTTGATTGCGCTTTTTGAAAAATTGAAGTATCTTTGAACCATTGGCTGTTTACAAGTCTGTTTTTACAGGTTGTGATTTGATTGCGCTTTTTGAAAAATTGAAGTATCTTTGAACATATTGTTGTTTTTCCAAAGCAAGGTTTCAGTTGTGATTTGATTGCGCTTTTTGAAAAATTGAAGTATCTTTGAACAATCCGCCGGCATAGCGTTGCAGCAATACGGTTGTGATTTGATTGCGCTTTTTGAAAAATTGAAGTATCTTTGAACTCAGCCATACCGATTTTCTTTTCGATATTGGTTGTGATTTGATTGCGCTTTTTGAAAAATTGAAGTATCTTTGAACTTGTAGGTTGGTATCAATTGAAAGTCGGCGGTTGTGATTTGATTGCGCTTTTTGAAAAATTGAAGTATCTTTGAACCCACAAAGAACGTTGCCGAGTATGGGGATAGTTGTGATTTGATTGCGCTTTTTGAAAAATTGAAGTATCTTTGAACATAACTTT
>JAIRUB010000136.1 GCA_031254635.1 Prevotellaceae bacterium
GTATATACATAATAAAGATATACATATAGTATATATTTATAATATGATTGTACATAATATAAATATTTAACTATACATAAATGCAAAAGTATGTTAATATATGGTATGTATACATTCTATATATTAATATAATTAATGTTTATTATATACATATACAGATAATATATATCTTATATCTATATATACAGTAAATGAATATACATATGGAGGTTTAATATGATTGTAACTTTTACTAACAACAAAGGAGGAACAGGCAAAAGCACATATTCCTCAATAATTGCTCAACTTGCTTCAAGTAGCGGATTAAATGTCATTGGAGTTGACTTGGATCACGCTCAAATGCACTTTAGTTTGTTTATGCGGTTTTTCAAAACTATTCACATCTTTACATCATTATCTGATGTTGAGGCAAAGAAAGATGCGTTTATTGTTGTAGATACACCTCCGGCATTTTCAGATGAAACTTTAAAGGCTTTGAAACAATCTGATGTAATTGTTGTTCCAATCAACCGCGACAAAACAGGCATATTGGGATTGCAGGAAGTAGCATCACATATTGATAAGAATCGAATTATTGTTGTAACAAGTCAGTGGAGAATGAATACTCGATTCAATACCAGCCTTTACGAACAATTGCAAGCATTAGGTTGGATTGACCCGATAGAAATTCCAGAAAATATTCTTATTATTCATAACAGAGACGCTAACAAGAATTGGGATTACGGAATATCTGCTAAACAAGCTGCACCGTATTTAAATCTTTTAAAGAGAATCTTAAAAATAGCAGGAGGTTTTAGTAATGGCGGGTAAGTTCACACTGGATATTGAAGATGAATTTGCATATATAAAGCAAAGCAAACAAAAACAAGCCAATAAAACACAAGATGAAACTGACATATCAAATTCACATGTTGACAATATAGATGTTAATAATATAAATGTTGATAATATAAATATAGATAATATAGATATACAGAAAAAGAATAACCATATTATGTATATAAAAAAACAACATATACATAAGAAACGAGAACCTTCAAGTGTTATCGCGCTTCGTTCTCAATTACTTTTAATTCTCGGTAATAATAAAGAGATTATAATAAAGATGAAAGAGATTGCTCAAGATATCGGATATTCTCTTTCATGGATGCAGTTTGCTATGAAATATCTTACCGACGCTGGAGAATTCACTTTCACTCGTTATGCAGAAGGCAAATATAGGGGAATGAAAGTCAGAAAATTATCGTCACCTAAATAGTTATTGTGGTGTTTTGGGAAAAATTGGATAGAAAATACATGGCCAATAAAGAGGAGTGTAATATGTTATCAAAAGAAGAGAAGTATTTAGCACAGCAGATTTTAATAAGAGTTTTTGAAAATATGGACGAGCCTGACAGCGATGGTAAATGCAAAGAACGCTACGAAGATTGGAAACTCTGCCTTACCACCTCACAAATGAATATTTTATCTGGGATTATCAATAAACTTGGGGCTTAAACGTCTACAAAAGGAGAACGAAAAAATGAAAAAACTACAGTGTGTTGATTGTGGCGGAGATTTGGAAGTAGAAGTTGCCTTTGACGGCTGTGATTGGGATAGCATTAAAGGCGAAGGCAGCGGCTACGTATACGTAATAGAGCTCTATTGTGAATGCGGGCGGTTATACCCAATAGGCAGAATTAAAAACGAATTAGCTTTTTGCGAGAACATTGAGCGCCGCCGCCCCTACGGCAAAACATAAATGAGGTATGATACGTTCTTTATGACGCTGACCACTAAGTTCTCAGCTCTAAGCTCTTTCTTTTCTCATTATGAATTGTGAATTGTACATGGGGTCAGCTCACGAAACGGAAAATATCATACGTTAAGGAGTTAAACCATTGTATTGCAAATTATTATAAAAACGTCTTTATGTAGAGAAATATGATTTATCATTCTCTAGCAAATGATCAAATCAAAAATATTTTCTCAACAAGAAACAGATAAATGTGCCAACCATCACATAAACAGCAATATGAAAAATAGCTACTATCGACCGAGCTGTCGACAGTTTTTTAAAAATGACTATTCTTTTGGCTTAACGTGCTAAAAACTCCGTTTCGTGAGCTGACCCCTATTTTATGTATAGATAAGTTTCGTTTTCGGTGGCTGAGTGCTGCATTCTATATGGCCAAAAATGCTGTATTTCTATTGACCGTTAACACAAGTTTGAAGTTCTTTAATATCAAGGCTTGAGAGAGTCAACTGTTATTTGACGCTATAGAAAAAATTCCTCGCAGCTTTTTTGCTGCAAGGATTTCTAAATCTCTCTCATTTTTGAGCTGTCAAACTAGGGAGTCAACTGTTATTTGACGCTATAGAAAAATATTCTTGCAGCCGTTCTGCTGCAAGGACTAAAAAAATCTCTCTATTTTTGTGCTGTTAAATTGGGGATAACTATTGACAACTCCATGATATATGTGCATAATATAAAATGTAAATATGTACACATAAGAGATCACATAGGTGAGATACCATACAGGCTTAAATCTATTCTTCTAACCTTAAATTCTGAATTTCTTATGCCAACAAGCCACAAAAACTGATTTCGCATCATCCTTTCGTAAATTGTAGGTATATGCTTTATGTTTATGCAGATTTTCTTAAGCTTTTGAATTCTTTAACTTTTATGTTGTAGGTATAAATTTTAGTGGGATTCTAGTTCTAAGAAAACTGATGATTAAATCTCTTCAAAACCAAGGGTGACATAATAAACTGGTTAATCAGTGTTTTCCTATGACTTTGTAATAATGTGTGCATTTCTGCTAAACAAAAAATAATAAAAGGAGAGGTATTAAAATGAGAAACATTGTGCTTTGGATATTGATGATAATCGTCTTGTTTTCGTGTTCTGCTTCAGCAAACGTAGAACCCAATACTCTAAAACTTGACAAATCATCAATAAGTATTCAGATCGGTGAAACTGAGAGGCTCTATGTATTGGATATAACAAATGTTGAAGGAGCCCTTGTATGGAGCAGTAGCAACACAGGCATTGCTAGAGTAAGCGATTTCGGTCTTGTATCGGGTATTTCGCCTGGGGCAGCAACTATAACCGTAAAGACAAGAGACGATAAGTACGCTGCATCTTGCATGGTAATTGTATCTGACAAAATACCGGATAATACTCTAAAGCTTAACAAATCATCAATAAGTATTCAGATCGGTGAAACTGAGAGGCTCTATGCATTGGATATAACATATGTTGAAGGAGCCCTTGTATGGAGCAGTAGCAACACAGACATTGTTAGAGTAAGCGATTACGGTCTTGTATCGGGTATTTCGCCTGGGACAGCAACTATAACCGCAAAGACGAGAGATGATAAGTACGCTGCATTTTGCATTGTAATTGTTTCTGACAAACCTATTGATAACAAACCTGGTACAATAAAGGCGGAAGAAGCACTTGGCGGAAAGACTCCAACTGGAGCAATATTCGGGAACAATGGAGAATTATTAATCTACAAAAAATTTGAAGGCTTATATCAGGAGAAGATAATTCTAAAGGCGGAAGACTTGTCAGGAAGCTGGAGTATAAAGGACTATAGTCCAAAAAGCAACTATGGTTGGTCTGCGAGTTTTGTATCTGCTACAAACGCAAAAACAGTAGCTGAAATAAGTAAAATAGCAGTAACATTTACAAAAGAGATAACTGATGCTATAGAAGTAACAGTAGAATCAGGATTAGGAGAAGAGAAATTGTTCCCCATAGTCTTCACTGCAGTTAACACCAGTAATAACAACTCTAATAACAATAACAATAATAGTAGTTCCAATAGCAGCGGTGGATGTAACGCATTATTCGGATTATCAGGCTTTGCGTTATTGTTTGCTCTTCTATTCAAACATAAGTAAAATTGAATTTAAAAAGGAGGAGATGTTATGAAGAAATTTTCACTATATTTCAGCGTACTACTAATCGTTTTATTTTCGAGTCCTGTTTTGGCAGATGCAATTGAGACAACACAGAAATATGCAGAAGGGGAAGTCCTTGTAGTACTTGAAGCTCCTGCAGCGTCTGATTACTCAGTAATGGGTGCTTACAATAGTTATGCCTATTCATGGGCAGTTTCGAGTCGGGCAGAAGGTTTTGCAAAAACACGGGGGCTTGAGGCTCGTAATGTATATCCTGAAATAGCAAGAATTACAGAGAAAAGCATAGTTCATCTTCGATCAGAGCACAAAAATACTGAACAGTTAATAAGAGAACTTTCATCCGATCCCAGCGTGATAAATGTACAACCAAATTATATGAATAAAGTGAGCCTCACCCCAAACGATCCATTCTATTCACTGCTTTGGGGTATGAATAATATAGGAATGCCACAGGTATGGGATCATTTTACAGGCAGTGCAGCTAGCAGTGCACCTATCGTCGCAGTTTTTGATACCGGAATAGATTACAATCATCCAGATATCAATGCAAACATGACACTTGATACTTTTGGTAATTATGGCAGAAACTTCCAAGGAACCCTAAATAATCCCATGGATATCCATGGTCATGGAACTCATGTCGCTGGAACAATTGGAGCTGTAGGTAACAACGGTATAGGAGTCGTCGGAGTCAACTGGAGTACTAGAATGCTTGCTGTAAAAGTTCTTGACGACTATGGATATGGTTGGGACAGCGACATAATAAACGGAATAAACTATGTGGTATCGGAAAAAGCTAAAGGATTAAATATCCGTGTAGTGAATATGTCACTTGGAAGACTTAGTCCTCCAGAGCCTAACAATTCAACGTATGGAACTGCCGTAAAATCAATGAGTGATGCCGGTATAATAGTCGTAATGGCTGCTGGTAACAATAGTCTGAATTTAAATTATTCGAGCTATAGAACCTACCCTGCATGTTTTAGGTTTGATCATACTATTACAGTAGGAGCAATAGATTTCAATAGTAATATAAGTTGGTTCTCCAATTATGGCAACCTTTGGGTTGATATAGCTGCCCCCGGTAGTAATATTTATAGTACACTTCCAGTAAATAAAGGCAGTTATGGGAATAATGAAGGTACCTCAATGTCAGCCCCTCATGTTGCCGGAGCAGCTACTCTTTTGGCTGCAGCCTACCCGAGCGAATCAGCTTCTCAGATAAGAGCACGCATACTAAACAGTGCGAAAAACATCGGAGTCCCTGGATATTGGGATAAAGGAACTCTTGATGCATTGGGTGCCTATATTGTTGGATTAACACCTCCAAATAACATTATAACCAACCTACCAGATTGGATTGTTATTTCATCCGAATACAACGTACAATTTTACGCTAACGGGACTCAACCAATAACTTGGTCAATCATTGACGGTAGCCTGCCAGAAGGTTTAGAATTTAGCAGTAGTGGACTATTACATGGGGCAGTAGAAGATATGGATTATATAGGCTATTATGAAATTACGTTCAAAGCAGAAAATATTGCAGGAAGTGACACGACGGTATGGAGTTTTTATGTCTGGGTAAAAAAGTAAGTAACAAATCTTAAGTGAGTTTTTTAAAATATGACTGCCAACTGAGGGAATAGCTAAAACCTTAGTTGGCAGTGTGTAAATTCCGAAAATAGTTGTTTTCAATAAGCGGACATTCCAGAAGCAAAATGGCCTTAAAGCCATGCAACATTTGGCTTTAAGGCATTATTTATATGCAAAATGTAGTCATAGGGGTACAGCCGAGATACGTGTAAAAATCACACAAACTTATGCTTAACTAAAGCGGTAAAGTATCTACAAGCTCTTCTTCGGGTGCATTTCTGTCAAGAACGTAATCACCAAAGCGCCTGACATTAGTCATGTAAGGACTCATAAGCGCTAGATTTTCCCGTTTCACTGGAAAACCTTCTTTTACCAATTTGCGAACAACATTT
>JAIRUB010000172.1 GCA_031254635.1 Prevotellaceae bacterium
CTGACAACGGAATTTACTTTTGAGTATCACCTCAAAGACCACCTCGGCTCGCCCCGTGTGCTCTTTACTCCAACAACAACAGGCGCAGAAGTGGTGCAAATAAACGCTTTTTACCCCTACGGAATGAGAATTGAGGCGTTGAGTTGGCACAACCCGCTCTATAACCAAAATCGCTACCTCAGAGAAGGAAAAGAATTTATATCCGACCATAGTTGGAATAAACACGATTATGGAGCAAGATTTTTTGATTTGACGGGAGTGATTCCATTAAGCCTCGACCCGCTTTGTGAACTCAAGCCTTGGCTCTCGCCTTACCATTTATTTTCGGGCAACCCCGTTAGCAGGATTGACCCGACAGGGATGCTGGATGATTGGTATTTGAATTTAGATAACGGTATAGTAGAACATAGGGAGGGTAGCGAAAATCGCTTTAGGGAAGGACTTGTTCATTTAGCTAAAGATAATGCTACTGTTGGGGATATAGAAGATGCTTTGACGGAAAGAAATTATGAGTATAGAAAACTTGTTGATGGTCGTTTTAGGGTTGATACCGAAAAACAGTATAAAGGCTGGGCAATGATGATGCAAGTAGATGCTATGCTCACGATAATAGGGCTGGGTTCTATGCCTGCTAAAATGCCTCAGAGTAAAGTTAGCACTTCTGGAATGTATAATGCAGGCAAAAAGGCTATAGAAACGGCTGTTGAAATGGGATATAATCTATTAGATGATGCTGCACAACTGATAAAATTGAATGGGGAAAAAAATTCTGTAACCATTCACACAGCGACTCAAGTAATAAGATATGACTTGGCGGGTAAAGCACACGGTGGAGTTGCTACACCGCATATGCAAGTATATACTAAAAATTTCGTAGATGGAGTACTAAGAAGTATTTCAAGAGCAAGCAAAGAAGCTATACCAATGACACAGAAAGAAATGGAAGTGGTTAGAGCGTTTTTAACGGGACAATAAATGATAACTTTAAATTCAAAAGAAATAGAACTATTTAAGAATCTATCTCAATTTGAGACGGATAAAATCTATTATGATTTTCATAATGATTTCGATTGTGTAAAAATATTTTTTGAAAACACATATCTCATTTTAGCGTTTAGAAATATTACAGACAGTCGTTTTGTTTTATTTAGATTTGAAAAGGTTGTTTTGGAAAAATTCGAGTTCTTCGATTTTGAAGAATTAAAAAAAATAACCATTGATAACATATACAGAGGGCGTTGTCAAAAAGACAATGAATTGTTGGAATTTGATATTAATGGCAAGTCCTATTTTTATATAGAATTTTATGAAGGAGTAAAAATTGAATTATGGAGTGATAGTATAACCATTGACGAGTTGCCACTCCCACCGTCAAACCAAGCAGCCCCATCAGTCCGATGAGTACACGACATTGTTCCCCGTTGCGCCATCATCACTAATAAGAAACATCAAATCCTATTTGCGGCTCTGCGGCAAACAAAAGCGGGCACGCCACCGCAGGCGGCGCAAGGAAACAACATTTACTCACTGAACAACCCACAGCGAAAAACCGACACATCAACACACAAAAATTCTTTTTATTGATACAATATAAAACCATGAGCGGAGTTATCTTTCCTTGTATCAGCCCAGCTTCTTTCAACTCTTTTAAATGCTGCGGCAAGGTACTTTTGGCTATAGGCAATATTTCGGACGTGTCGCCGTGGTAACAACAAGTTTGTTTCGACTGCATTTGCAAAATAGCAATACGGATAGGGTGTCCCAATGCTTTAGCAAAACGTGCCAATTTTTCTTGCTCTTTTGTCAATTTATCTTTTGCCATAATAAAGAATATTGTTCGTAAATATACGAATAATATTTTAATTAACAAAGAAATTGACACATCAATTCGCCTCTGCGCTCATGAATTGGATGCGCACGAGCCTTACCTCTTCTTCCGTATAATCGAGGCCTAATTCCCGCATGGCGGCATCCAAGTTCTCGTCTTCGGCATCTTCTTTGAAATATGCATAAATTTCTTTTGCCTTTTCGTCTTCAATAGAGTCATTAATATAATAGTCGATGTTCAACTTGGTGCCTGAATTTACAATCGCTTCAATTTCAGTCAGTAGTTCATCCATCTGCAAGCCTTTTATGTCTGCTATATCATCAAGCGGCATTTTTCTGTCTATACTTTGAATGATGAACACCTTGGAACTAGACTTGTTGATTACCGATTTTACCACCAAATCCTGCGGACGTTCAATTTCTTTTTCTTCAACATACTTTTTAATAAGCTCTATAAATTCGGCGCCGTACTTTTTCGCCTTCCCTTTGCCTACTCCCTGGCAGTTTTTTAATTCATCGAGCGTGATGGGATAAATAATGGCCATATCTTCCAACGAGGGGTCTTGGAAAATGATGAAAGGCGCCAGTTTTAATTTTTTGCCCACGCTGTGCCGTAAGTCTTTCAGTAGGGCTAATAATTCCTCGTCGCAGCCCGAGCCTTTTGCCTGCCCGATAATATAATCATCGGAGTCGTCGCCTTCGGCATATTCGTGGTCTTCGGTTAGTTGTACGGGATAAGGGCCTTTCAGGTAAGCCCGCCCTTTGGCAGTCACTTTTAATATGCCGTAATTTTCTATTTCCTTTTCTAAAAGATGTAATATAAGAGCTTGGCGGATAACAGTATGCCAAAAGCGCGAAGGTTTATCGGCGCCCTCATTAAACATCTCTAATTCGTTGTGTTTATATGATTTAATAGTAGAGTTCAATATACCCGTAAGCACATTGGCTATGTGGTCGGCCTTAAATTTTTCTTTGACGGCCAAGACTGTTTCCAATATTAAAACAACGTATTCCTGTCCTTCAAATTTTTTCTTCGGCCGCAAACAATTATCGCAGCTGCCGCAGTTGTCTTTTATATAATCTTCCCCAAAATAATTGAGCAATAATTTTCGACGGCAAACGCTCGATTCAGCGTAGGCTACTGTTTCCAACAGTAATTGCCGGCCTATTTCCTGCTCAGACAAAAGCTTCCCTTGCATGAATTTTTCCAACTTCTGGATATCCTTATAGCTATAAAAAGTGATGCACTGTCCCTCGCCCCCATCGCGCCCCGCCCTGCCTGTTTCCTGATAATAGCCTTCGAGGCTTTTCGGAATATCGTAGTGAATAACGAAGCGCACGTCGGGTTTATCGATACCCATACCAAAAGCAATAGTGGCCACAATTACATCAACTTCTTCCATCAAGAATTTATCCTGATTGGTTGAACGTGAAGTGGGGTCCATACCCGCATGATAGGGCAGCGCTTTTATATCGTTGACTTTCAGTAATTCGGCCATATTTTCCACCCTTCTGCGGCTCAGGCAATAAATAATCCCCGATTTGCCTGCATTCTGTTTGATAAATTTGATGATTTCTTTTTCGGTATTTAGCTTCGAGCGGACTTCATAGTAAAGATTCGGGCGGTTAAATGAGGATTTGAACACCTGAGCATCCAGCATTCCCAAGGTTTTCTGGATGTCGTGCTGTACTTTTGGGGTAGCCGTGGCTGTAAGAGCAATTACCGGAGCCACTCCGATTTCGTTGATAATCTGTCGAATGCGACGATATTCAGGCCGGAAATCATGTCCCCATTCCGAAATACAATGCGCCTCATCAATGGCATAAAATGAGATTTTCAATTGTTTGAAGAAGGCGATGTTTTCTTCTTTATTGAGCGATTCAGGCGCTACGTACAGCAGCTTGGTTACGCCATTCAACAAATCATCGTGTACCTCCTGTATTTGCTGCCTGTTCAATGAAGAATTGAGAAAATGCGCCACCCCATTATTATCGGTAATAAATCCGCGGATAGCATCCACCTGATTTTTCATCAAAGCAATAAGCGGAGACACCACAATGGCAGTACCTTCCGACATTAAGGCAGGAAGTTGGTAACAAAGAGATTTTCCGCCTCCCGTCGGCATCAGCACAAAGGTATCGTTCCCTTGCAGCACATTCAGGATAATCGGCTCCTGAAGGCCTTTAAAGGTATCGAACCCGAAATAGGTTTTTAAGTGCCCATATAGTATGTCGTTCGTTACAGTCATAATTCTTTTACAAAGATATACAAAAATAATTCTACTTTTACTATCTTTGCACTGATAAAGGTACGTGATTATTTTATATAAACAAAATTTCTTGTGAAATATCATTTTGAAAATGTTGCTCAGCAAGCAAAAAACACTATCCGCTCAGAGGCTTTGGCTGTTAGTCGGTTGGAGGAGGTTATAGACGACAATTTTGTCAATGTAGTACAATTAATCTACGAAAGCTGTGGCCGGGTGATTGTATCGGGTATCGGAAAGAGCGCTATCATTGCCGCTAAGATAGTGGCAACCCTGAATTCTACAGGCACTCCGGCAATTTTTATGCACGCTGCCGATGCCATTCACGGCGATTTGGGCATTATCCAGCCCGACGATGTGGTGCTTTGCCTGTCGAAAAGTGGCAATACGCCTGAAATCAAGGTGTTAGTTCCGCTTATTCGTAATATAGGCAATAATAAGTTAGTAGCTATAGTGGCTAATCTCAATTCTTATTTAGCTCAACATGCTGATTATGTTTTGCATACACCTGTAGAGGCTGAGGCCTGCCTTAATAATTTAGCGCCCACTACCAGCACTACCGTGCAGTTGGTAATGGGCGATGCGCTGGCTGTTTGCCTGCTTGAGCTACACGGCTTTTCGGAGTCCGATTTTGCCAAGGTGCATCCAGGCGGCTCTTTGGGTAAAAAACTTTATCTCAGGGTAGCTGATTTGCTGAATTCTACCATGAAGCCTTTGGTATATGTAGGTGATTCTGTTGCCAAAAGTATTCTGGAAATTTCGGCTAACCGCCTCGGAGCCACTGCTGTATTAGATAATAAGGAACAGTTAGTGGGGATTATTACCGATGGCGACGTGCGGCGTATGTTGGGGAAATGGAAGCAGATAGATGAACTTACTGCCGGCGATATTATGTCGCGAAACCCAAAAACCATTGAAGCCGACGAATTGGCGGTGAAAGCATTCGGTATGATGGAAAAAAATGAGATATCACAATTGGTGGTAACAAAAAACGGACGGTACGAAGGGATGGTACACGTCCATGATATTATGAGGGAAGGAATTGTTTAATGAACAATGAACAATGAACAATGAATAATTTTAGCGCGTCTAATTATTCATTATTAATTATTCATTATTAATTGTTTTTGTATGCTATTATATTGTAAGGATTTGGTGAAGCGTTATGGGGTACGGACGGTGGTGAACGAAGTTTCAATACAGGTGGAACAAGGCGAAATTGTTGGGCTGCTTGGCCCTAATGGTGCTGGAAAAACTACTACTTTTTATATGTTCGTGGGTCTTATTAAGGCCAATAGCGGACAGATTTTTTTAGACGATGAGGATATTACCAAGTTTCCCATGTACAAGCGGGCGCAGTTGGGCATAGGTTATTTAGCGCAGGAAGCCTCAGTTTTTCGCAAGCTGACGGTGGAGCAAAACCTTCTTTCGGTGATGGAAATGACTGAAATGCCGAAGGAGCAACGCTTAGAGCGGTTGGAAAATTTAATTAATGAATTTCATTTGGGGACGGTGCGTAAGAGTTATGGCATACAGTTGTCGGGCGGCGAGCGGCGCCGTTGCGAGATAGCCCGCGCCTTAGCCATTGCACCGAAATTTATTCTGCTCGACGAGCCTTTTGCCGGCGTCGACCCCATTGCGGTGGAAGATATTCAGGGAATTGTGTCGAAATTGAAAGAAAAGAATATCGGCATTATTATCACCGACCACAACGTACATGAAACCTTGGCAATTACCGACAGGGCTTATCTTTTGTACGATGGTAGCATTTTAGAACAGGGTACAGCCGAAGAACTGGCTGCCAATCCCGAAGTGCGCCGTAAATATTTAGGACAGAATTTCGAATTGAGAAGATGATGATTAGTGATTAGTGATTAATGATTAACTTGTAAACTTATTAACTTGTAAGTTGATTTTATGGAAGAAGAAAAAGAATTGACTGTGGGCACACAGGTAGAGCATGAACGATTTGGTACAGGCTTTGTGTTCCGAACCTCGTTGATGAATTATGAAATTATTTTTGAACGCGGAGGCAGAATGAGTTTTCCGAAAAGTACTGCAATGGTGGAGATGGAAGTAGTGTCGGAGGTGGTTGCAGACGAAAATCCCAAGCAATTGTCGTTAGTAGAGGTAGAACAAGCTTTGAGCTACATCTTGGAAAAATATAACGGCATTGAACAGGAGGTGGAATTAGGCGAACGGTGGCAAGGAGGAACAATGATTCTGAAGCCTGCCAATGATTCCTTGCCGAAGGAAATTCCTTTGGAAGCTTTCTTTCATAAAATAGTGATGGTACGCGACAGGCTGCGGGTATTGGAGCAAAATATCAACAGCCATAAAAAACTCACAGATGAAGATAAGGTAAATCTTCAGCAATATATTTCCCGAATTTACGGAAGCCTAACCACCTTTAATGTGTTGTTCAAAGACAAGAAAAGCTATTTCGTCGGCGCGGGCGGGGAGTGAAAAAGGTGAAGGATGCAGAATACGATATTAGCCGTAAACCTGTTAACTTGTAAATCGTAAACTAAACATTGTACATCTCATATCGCAAATCCTGATACTTGATACCTAAATCGCTTAACAACAAATAAGCAACTACTTCGTCAACTCGCTAATCTTCTTGAACGAAGCATCAACGCCGGTGAGTAAGTCTGTGAAAATAGATTTATAATGAACCTTAGCCTTGCCTTCGGGGTGATTTGTACGCTCTATCAGATTGTTACGTAAGTCTATCGCTTCGTTGATAATGGCCAATGCTTCTGCTTGCTTTTTCTCAGGATAAAGATACATAAAGGTACAGCAGTCGGATACTACTTCGCTGACTAAATAATCAATGTCTTTCTTAATGTGTCGGATACTTGCCATAATACGGTATTTTTAAAAATAAAGTACAAAGATAAGAGTTTATTTAGAAATTCATAACTTTGTAGGGTAAATAATAAACAGCAAAAATTATGATTATTGATTCATTTCTCGGTTTAGAGCGCTATTTTTCAATGCATCCGAAATTTGAAAAAGCTTTTCAATTCTTACGTCAGCAACCTTTGGAAAGTTTAGCGGAGGGGCGCTATGAAATTGAAGGTGACGAGGTTTATGCAATGATTACCGATAAACCCGGTAAAAATGTGGAAGACGCAAAGTTGGAAGTACATGACTCTTATATAGATATCCAGATATTGCTGCGAGGCCAAGAGTCTATGGGCTACCTCGACCGCCGTTTCTGCAAGGAGGTGCATACCCCCTACGATGCAGCGAAAGATATTGCATCCTATAAAGATGCCCCCGAAGTGTTTTTTACGCTTGAACCGGGCAATATGGTGATTTTTTTCCCTTATGACGCACATGCTCCGATGATTGGGACATCATCTATCCGCAAAATCGTAATAAAAATTCGTGTTAATTAGTGTAATTCGTGGACTTGTACCGTTTCAATGCCTATATCAACTATTTCAAGCAATTGTTTGGCGAACGATTGCAGAAAGTAGTGGTAAATGCAGGCTTTACTTGCCCCAACAGGGATGGAACTAAAGGGTACGGTGGCTGTACTTATTGTGATAATGAATCTTTTACACCATCGTATTGTCAAGTAGGAAAGACGATTACCCAACAGATAGAGGAGGGGCTTCTTTTTCATGCCGTTCGTTATCGCAGGGTACAACATTTCTTGGTTTATTTTCAGCCCTTTTCAAATACTTATGCTCCCTTATCCGTGCTTAAAACGATTTATGAGGAGGCTTTGGCGCATCCTTTGGTTAAGGGTATTGTTGTGGGAACGCGCCCTGACTGCATAGATGAGGATAAGCTCAATTATTTTTGTGAATTAGCTAAGAATTATTTTGTGCAGATAGAATATGGCATTGAGTCATGCTACGAGCATACCTTGCAACGAATTAACAGGGGGCATAGCTTTGTTGAGGCGGAATGGGCTATCAGGGCCACTGCTGTCCGGAATATTCCTGTTTCTGCCCATTTTATTTTCGGCCTTCCGGGCGAAACGCGTGATGATATGCTGCATTTGGCTGATGTAATATCTACTCTGCCGCTTACTTCTGTAAAATTTCATCAACTACAACTCATTAAAGGAACCGCTATGGAGGCTGAGTTTGCTCGCTGCCCCAACGACTTTCTAACATTCAGCCTTGACGAATATCTTGACTTTTTTGTTGATTTTTTAGAACGCCTATGTTCCGATATCTAT
>JAIRUB010000205.1 GCA_031254635.1 Prevotellaceae bacterium
AACCTCAAAGCCTGTTTGATTGTCCTGTTCGTTGGCAGCATGAACGACTGCAGATAAAAGCCATCCATTCGTATCGGTAATAAAATGAATGTTTTCGTTTTCTTTCTTTGCCATCTAAATTTTCTATAACTTGCCATTGTTTTTCAGTCAGCTTAGTTGGATAATTTATTTCATGCATCTTGATGTTTATTTGATTGATAATCATAAAGATGTGAAATAATAGCCAAATAACATACTGATTTTTAATTAATTATATTAATTTTTTGTTAAATTTAAACAGTTTCCTAATTTTTAATTCCTAACTAAAAAAAATGTATCTTTGCAAAAATTTATAATTTAAATGAAAAATAAACATCTCATTTCTATCACCGATTTTAGCAAGGAAGAGTATCTGAAAATACTTGACGCTGCGGAAGATTTTGAAAAACAGCCGGTGCAAAATATTGCAACCGGAAAGATAGTGGCAACCCTGTTTTTTGAGCCTTCCACAAGAACACGTTTAAGCTTTGAAAGCGCAGCTAATCGCATGGGAGCTAAAGTTATAGGCTTTTCCGATGCCTCAAGTTCAAGCACCGCCAAAGGCGAAAGCCTGTCCGACACCATCAAAACGGTGTGTTGCTACGCCGACCTCATTGTTATGCGCCACCCCTTAGAGGGCTCTGCACGCTGGGCAAGCGAGGTTGCCTCAGTTCCCGTTATCAATGCGGGCGACGGTGCAAATCAGCACCCTACACAATGCCTCTTAGATTTGTATTCTATCCGAAAAACACAAAAAACGCTGGATAGTTTGAATATTGCATTGGTGGGCGACTTAAAATACGGACGTACAGTACATTCCTTGGTAGAGGCGATGTGTAATTTTAATACTACCTTTCACCTTATATCTCCGGAAAGCCTCAAGTTACCGAGTTCCGTAAAAATGCACATCAAGGAGAGTGGGTTGAAATATCATCAATATACTGAAATTCAAGAAGCTATTGATAAGGTAGATGTCTTGTACATGACACGTGTACAACGTGAGCGGTTTTTGGACATTCAAGATTACGAGAAGGTAAAAAATGCGTACATCTTAGAACAGTCAACGCTTAAAAACAGCAAATCCAACTTAAAAATACTACACCCTCTTCCCCGTGTAAATGAGATACATACCAATATAGATGATACCCAACAAGCGTATTATTTTCAACAGGCACAAAATGGGGTTTATGTACGTCAGGCGTTAATTGCTTCAATATTAGGTTTAAAATAATGTAAAAAAATATACGATGAAGAAAGAATTAGTAGTTTCAGCCATAAAAAACGGGACTGTTATTGACCATATACCGGCCGACAAACTTTTTCAAGTTATTAGGGCTTTGGATTTAAATGATTGTACAGAGCAAATCTTGATGGGCAATAATTTGACAAGTCACAAACTTGGGAAAAAAGGAATTATCAAATGCCAGGATAAATTCTTTCAAAAGGAAGAAATTAACAAAATAGCATTGATAACTCCCCATGCCACTTTGATTACTATCAGAGAATACGAGGTGGTGGAAAAAATCAAGATAGGAATTCCCGATACGATTGAGGGCATGGTAAAGTGCTTTAATCCCAAATGTATCACCAACAACGAAGTAGTTACACAAAAATTCACGGTCATCAATAAGGAAGATGTTATGTTGCAGTGCCGTTACTGTCAAAAAATTACAAAGAAAGAAATGTTGACTTTTTTGTAATTGTTGATTTTTGTCGGAATTGTATTTTTAATCAAATAAACATATACTTATGAAAAAAACAGCAGTAATTGCTTTTGGGGGGAATGCTTTGTTGAGAAGCGGACAAAGAGGCACATACAAGGAGCAGATAGAAAATGTGAAAGATACCTGCAAATCAATTCTACATCTGATAGAAAGAGGATATAACATTATTATAGGTCATGGAAACGGTCCTCAGGTCGGCAATGTGATGTTGCAGCATGAGATAACAAGTCGTGTTACAGAGGTGTTGGCTATGCCTTTGGATTTTTGCGTTTCCGAAACGCAGGGCTCTATCGGCTATTTGATTGAACAGGGTTTACGTAATATTCTTACGGAACGTAATATCCAACGGAATGTTGTTGGCGTTATCACGCAGGTTGTTGTAGATAAGAATGATCCTATGTTTGTTAACCCTACAAAACGTGTAGGTCCTTATTACAAAGCCAAAGAAATGCACGCCTTTTTGGAAGATCATCCGGGCACGCCTTTTAAGGAAGATCCTAAAGGCAACGGCTGGCGCAGGGTTGTTGCATCTCCCGAACCACACGCTATTGTAAATATTGGGATAGTTAAAAGCTTGTCCGATGCAGGAAATATTGTTATAACAGTAGGCGGAGGCGGGATTCCCGTTATTATAGATGAGAAGAAACAAATAAAAGGTGTGGAAGCCGTTATTGATAAGGATTTGGCTTCTGCATTGCTCGCTGTGGAAACAGGAGCGGCAGAGTTTTATATCTTAACCGACGTTCCGAAAATATATATTAATTTCCGTAAGGAAAATGAAAAAGCCTTGGATGTTGTTACGGTAGAAGAGGCAGAGCGTTATTTGGCAGAAGGCCATTTTGCAGAAGGCTCTATGGCGCCCAAAGTACGCGCTGCCCTGTATTTCATCAAACACGGCGGCAAGGAATGTATTATCACCGAAGCG
>JAIRUB010000229.1 GCA_031254635.1 Prevotellaceae bacterium
ATTTAAAGAAAATGATGGAAAATTGAAAGAAAATATTTTACAATTTATTTTTCGACTATTTTTTTCGCAAAACTCATATTATATCGCCGCCTGAAATCGGCTTGTTAAGGAACGACTAAATAGTTTTGTTCATTTTTTGTGTTTAATTGGCTTATAATCAAAAATATACAGAATATTATTCAATTAATCTTCTGATAAACAAATATTTATATGTTGTTTTTTTAATTCAAAACAGTCTCTAATCTATCCCAAAAATCCAAGCATAATACCTGCTACAACAGCGCTGCCTATAGTGCTGGCAACGGTTGGGCCCATGGCGTGCATCAGGAGGTGGTTCGATTTATCGTAACGTTGCCCCATAAATTGCGAAACCCTCGCCGAATCGGGTAATGCTGACACGCCTGCGTTCCCGATGAGTGGGTTTATCTTATTGCCTTCTTTCAGGAATAGGTTCATCAGCTTAACAAATAATATACCTGTAACGGTAGCTACACTAAATGCTACAGCGCCAATTCCAAATATGAAAAGCGACTTTTCGGTAAGGAACCAGTTAGCCTGCGTGGAAGCGCCCATGGTAAGCCCTATCAAAATGGTAAGAATATCGGTCCAAGTACCGCCGGCAGTAGCCGCTAATCGTTTCGTAACGCCGCATTCTTTCAGCAGGTTGCCAAAAAACAGCATACCCAACAAGGGAAGGCCCGGAGGAATAAGCAATCCGGTAACTAAAAGGCCTACTATAGGGAATATGATTTTTTCCTTTTGCGAAACCGCACGCGGAGGAGGCATCTTTATCACCCGTTCTTTCGGGGTGGTTAGCATTCGCATAAATGGCGGCTGGATAACAGGGACTAATGCCATATACGAATATGCCGAGATAGCAATTGCCCCCATCAATTCCGGCGCTAATCGCGATGCGAGAAAGATAGAGGTTGGCCCGTCGGCGCTACCAATAATTGCAATAGCTCCTGCATCTTTTGCAATAAAGCCAAAGGACAGAGATATTATATATGCGGCAAAAATACCACATTGGGCGGCAATACCAATCAACACTAACTTGGGGTTGGATATAACTACCGAAAAGTCTATCATAGCCCCCAGTCCGAGAAAGATGAGCGGGGGATAAACACCTTTTAGCAGTCCGAAATGAAGAAAATAGAGCATGGACCCCTCTTCGTAAATGCCCACTTGCGTACCAGGGAAAAACGGAATGTTGCCTATTAGTATCCCGAAGCCGATGGGAACCAGCAGCATTGGCTCTAAATTATGCTTAATCCCTAAATACAAAAAAATCAAGCCAATACAAATCATCACATAATGCCCGACAGTAGCATTTGCAAATCCGGTAAAGGACAAAAACGTTGACAGGTTCTGTTGCAGAAAATCTATTATGCCTGTAGGTTCCATAAATTATTTTATTTTATAACAAGTATAACATCGCCTTCCAATACCGAATCGCCTTTGCTGCGATTAATTCTCTCAATTACTCCTTCCCTGTCGGCTTCGATATTATTTTCCATTTTCATTGCTTCCAATATCAACAATACCTGACCGGGTTTTACTGTATCCCCTTCTTTGACACATATATCAATAATTACTCCAGGAAGAGGCGATTTCAGTCCATACGCCGATGAGGAAACTTTCGGTTTTACCACCTGAGTATCAGGCCGTATTGGTTCCGGCTCACGGCTCATTCGTGTTGGGTTGGTTGCAAGCCCTTCAATTTGAACTTCAAACTCCACATCATTTACAGTTAGATGCGCTGCCGCACCTTCCACTTTATGGATATTTACCTCGTATTCAACGCCGTGGATTATTATTTTATAATTCATCTTACGTATTATTTTTTATTAGGATATTGTCTTAAACCATATATTTTTGAACTCCAGGGAGAATATGCTTTTGAGGCCTTGTTGAGGGTAAGTACCATATTCTCTGTGTCGTGCAATTTTTCCGAATATTTATATAAGGCTATCGCGATGGCGGCTAATTCATAGTTGGTAACAGCCTTTTCGTTAACCACTTTTATCGTTCCAACTTGCTTTGCTGTTGTCTTTTTCGCCTTTCTCATGCCAGCTCTGATATGGTAGTTTCCCATATATTTAAATATGAAATATAAAAGTGTCAAGGTGATGGTTACTATAACGATACAAATGGTAGTAAGGACAACTCCTACAGGGTCTTGTTTCTTGAAAAGTTCGGAACGGTGTTCTTTTTCTAATGTATTGTTGCAATTTCCCGGCGTGGCGACGGGGAGTTGCATCAGTTTTTCTTTTCCGTCAAGGTCATCTAACCAGCCGTAAGAAACGCCATCAGCCATATCGACAGGATTGAATTGGAAACTGTCAACCAATTTGCCGTCTACATCATAAAATTCAATAAAGTCGGTATCTTCCAATGTGAAGTTGGTATGTAATGGCCCCTTGTCGGGCGTTCCACTTGCAAAAAATACAATATATCCTTTCGTGGGAATTATTGTAGCAAGGTTACCCTTGGGGATACGGTATTTCTTATCTTTTACTTCCAAGGTACAACCGGCTACATTTACTTTGTTGTAACCGGTATTATGCAACTCAATCCAGCCATTTGCCTGTCCATACTCATCCTTAAATCCATCGGTATTATGAACTTGAATTTCATTAATACGAACATCCTTAATCGACTGAGATAAAGCAGGTAGAGGTAAAAACAGACTGATTAACAGTATAAATTTAAATGGTTGCAGGAACTTCGCAACAAAACAAGCTGGTAAACACAATAGGCTTTTCATCAATTAGTTACAATATTATCTTTTATCCACAAATGTAATTATTTTTTTGTATATCACAAAATTATTTTTTGTATTTCCCTTTCTATTACCAAAATAATCTGTTATGGGAAGCATTTTTCTTTATAATTGTAAGGTCTAATGGTCAAAATGTATGATGAAATTATTCTAAAAACATCTGAAGCATGCCTTATAAACTGTTACAAACGATGCCTTCTATTTGAAATTCAATTATAATCGGATAAAAAGTTTCCTTGAGGAAAATAAACTTGCGCCAAATGATCTTCCCTGTGCGAAAATCTTTCATTATAACAACACCGAAATTACGACCCCAGTAAGTCGCATCCATCAAAACTATGACATTTTATCTCTTAATCTCGTAGTCTCACCCACTTGCCGGAGCTAATTCAACGGTAAAGTGGCGCATGATAGGTGCTTCTTTTACTATCTTGTAACCGTTAGTAATACTGTTGCGGCGGTCATATACATTTTTCAAAGCAGCAGCCACCACGTCTATATGATTGTTGGTATAAGAACGGCGTGGAATAGCCAAACGCAAAAATTCCAACTCCGGATAACGGTTTTCTTGGGTTACAGGGTTGCGGTCGGCCAAAATAGCGCCGACCTCTACGCCGCGAATACCGGCTTCCAAGTACAATTCTATCCCTAAGGTTTGTGCCAGGAATTCTTCACGGGGTACTTTTGATAATATCTTCTTTGCATCAACAAAGATAGCATGCCCGCCGGCAGGGCGCTGATATGGCACGCCATATTTGTCTAACTGCTCGCCTAGATATGCCACTTGTTTAATCCGTGTTTCAAGGTAATCAAATTCTGTACCCTCATCTAAACCAACAGCCAAAGCATTCATGTCGCGGCCGCTCATACCGCCGTATGTTACGAAACCTTCAAACAAGATATTAAATACCGAAGCACGGTCGAACCAGTCTTTATGCCGCATGGCAATAAAACCGCCGATATTCACAATAGCATCTTTTTTGCTACTCATAGTCATACCGTCGGCATAAGAAAACATTTCCTTCACAATTTCCTTGATGGTTTTATGCTGATAACCATGCTCACGGATTTTAATAAAATAAGCGTTCTCAGCAAAACGAGCAGAGTCGAAAATTACAGGTTTTTTATATTCATCAGCTAAGGCACGTATTCCACGGATACATTCCAAAGATACCGGTTGGCCGCCAGCTGTATTATTGGTAAGGGTAACCAACACAAAGGGGATTTTCTTATGATGCTCGGCTAAGGTTTTTCCCAATTTATTCAGGCACATATTGCCCTTAAAAGGCAATTCTTTCTGAGTATCGGCAGCTTCGTCGATAGTACAATCAACTGCAATCGCCTTACGAAATTCAATATGCCCTTTGGTAGTGTCGAAGTGTGAATTTCCGGGGATGATATCGCCTTCT
The DNA here is from genome assembly GCA_031254635.1 of Prevotellaceae bacterium. Taxonomy (GTDB): domain Bacteria; phylum Bacteroidota; class Bacteroidia; order Bacteroidales; family UBA932; genus UBA932. Next base: position 4,192 of record JAIRUB010000229.1, read on the forward strand.
TTAATCAATACTGAAAATAATACATTTTCAGCAGCTCGCCCCTGATGGGTAGGTAGGAAATAATCGAATCCGAGTATAAGTTTAATAATTGCCTTCAGGTTATAATAAGAAGAAGCGCCGGCATAGCTTTCGTCGCCCATCATCATCGCTGCCCACTGGCGGTTGCTCATGGCGCCGGTACCCGAATCGGTCAATAAATCAATAAATACCTGTTCACTACGCAGATTAAAAAGGTTATAGTGTGCATCTTTAATCCATTGTTCGCGCTTATCACGCGTACTGCGGTGGAGGGGTTCCACCATTTTAATTCTAAATGATTCAGCGAAGGGAAGTTCCATATATTTTAATAATTTACAAGTTAAAATGTCATAAAATTAACAAATTAACATTTTTAGTGTGCAAAAATATAACATATTTTAGAAATAAGCAAATTATTTTCCCATTTTGCCAAGCCATACCCCTGTAAAATAATTAAGGCGAAGAGGTTATCTTCGCCTTAAACCAGGAACAATTAACTAACACTATCTAAAGAACTATAAAGAGAACTGCCAATATTTAATTTAAGGCTGGTTTTCTATACCTTTAGAATAAGGTGCAAAGGATATGCCAAATTTATTTTATATAATTAATTTACTAAATATCAGCCTTATGTAAATAAATTAAACTACATATCAGTGAGGAAAAAACGTGGAAATTGTGAAAAAAATCCACATAATAACATGTTTTTTATTATATTTGCATTTGGAATGAGAAAAAATATAGAATATAAAATTCGGATTAATGCCGTTTTGGCCTATATCATCATTGCAGGCTTGTGCGCAGTAATGGTCTTTTATATTTATAAAGCCAAGGAGGAGATTGACGGCCATCGGCAATATCTTGAGCAATCCTATCAGCCGCTACAATTAGCACATGAATTAACTCACGTTGTAAACCAAGCCCAGTCGGATGCCAATTTTTACATTATAACCAAGCAGTTCTCCTATCTGAAAAATTTTAGAGAGAGTGCCATTCTGGTAGATTTGCTAATTGATTCACTTTCTACGCACGTGCTACAAGATACGGCACAACTTATACTTCTGCAAGAACTTCGACAATTATTATTTCAAAAGGAAGAAATTGCTACCACACTTCAAGAACAATTAACCGCACAAAATCCGCTTGATTCCATCAGTAAGAAAGTACGAGAATATGCGCTTTTAGACTTTATGGATTCCCTTATCGTTACTACCCTAAAAAGGGACACTATTATTAGTACTACTCCACAACGAGGTTTTTGGCAAAGGCTCGGTAATGTTTTCAGTCCCTTAAAAAGTGTTGATACCCTTCGTAGTGTCAGCACAACTGAATTTGACACGCTATTGTTAAGCCCTAATAATAGAAAACAGATTTTAGAAGAACTCAACCGGAGTATGGCATTAGCAAGCCGAAAATATAACCTTAAAATCAATGCCATTGAGCGAGACATTGCACGATTGATATTTACTGACCAGGAAATTTCGCTACAAATATCAACATTATTAAAAGAGTTTCATGGCCAAACCATTGCAAGTACATTAGAAAAAGCCAAACAAAGTGAAGCGCAGATTAATAAAAATTACAATCTTATTATTATCGGAGGCGCCATAGCACTCTTATTGATACTAGTATTTATCCTGCTTATCATAAGCGACGTTAACAAAGGTTACGCTGCACGCAAGGCCTTAGAACAAGCGAATGAACGTACTAAACAAATTATGGAAAGCCGGCATCGTTTACTGCTTTCCGTATCACATGATATTAAAACACCTCTAAATTCAATATTAGGCTACTTAGAATTATGGGATGACGTACAAAATATGGATAAAACAGCTCTTGCTTCCATGCAAAATTCAGGTAAACACATTCTGGCATTGCTTGAAAATCTGCTCGAATTTTCCAGTCTCGAACAGGGAACTTTGCAAGTAGCGGAAAGCGGATTCAACCTGTATGACCTCTGTATCGAAACAGCCGAGATGTTTAGCCCGCTGGCACAGCAGAAACAATTAGCCTTTCACTTCTCGCCAAATATAAATGAGGATTTTTCAGTACTCTCCGACCGTCTGAAAGTAAAACAAATTATTATCAATATTCTTTCTAATGCCGTAAAATATACGACTAAGGGTGAAGTCAGTTTCAAAATAAAAGCAGAAAGCGAATTGGTTCGTTTTATCGTGGCTGATACCGGCGCAGGAATTCCGCAAGATCAACTCAACGATATTTTCAAAGCCTTTTCGAGAGTGTCCGACAATGTTCAATTAGCAGAAGGAAGCGGGTTGGGAATGTTTGTGGTCAAAGGATTGGTTGAACTCCTAAATGGCACTATTGATGTAAAATCTGCTGTAGGGAAAGATACGGAGATAACGATAAGTATCCCTATGAAGACTACAGAAATCAATACGGTATTCAAAGCAAAACATGTATTGATTATTGACGACGACCTTATTATTCTTTCATTGTTAAAAGATATGTTAACTAAGTTGGGGCATAGTGCTGACGTATGCCATGCACCCGCCGAATACGATAAATATATTGCCCATATTTTCAATTATGATGTAGTAATTACAGATATGGAAATGGGACAAATTTCAGGTAAGGATGTGCTGGCACAAGTGAAGAATATCGGCGTGCTTATACCAATAATTATTATGACAGGCCGTGGCGATTTTCATAATATCAAAGCTGCAGAATACGGGTTCGACGGTTATTTAGCCAAGCCGGTGAAATTAAACAGCCTAGCACTGTTGCTTGGCAGCAAAACAAACAAACCTTTAGCATTAACCTCTTTGGAAGTAATGTTCGACAACGATAAGGAAGCCATTCGTCAGATTTTGGATATTTTTCTGCAATCAACAACAGAAAACATCAATGCCTTGAATACAGCTATTGCCGACAATGACTTTAACACCGCACAAGGGCTATGTCACAAAATGCTGCCGATGTTTCTACAATTAGGCATCAACAATGTATCGAATTTATTGAAGAAGATGGATACCGCACGCGGTAATGAATATCCACAATGGGAAGAAGATGTAAAGGCGATTATTGAAGGTAGCCGAATAGCGATTTCAATGATTAATTGAAAGTTGATTTTGCATTGATCATTATTTTTTGTATCTTTGTAAATTAATTAAAAATATTTATGAATATGTTTTTAGGTGCTATTGGTATTCAGCAAATTATTGTCATTGCCCTAATAGTCCTCCTGCTCTTTGGCGGAAAGAAAATTCCTGAACTGATGAAAGGTATAGGGAAAGGCGTGAAGATGTTCAAAGACGGGATGAGCGGCATTGACGATGAGCTAAAAGATAATTCCAAAGATTCCGCTAATTAGGGAATGACTCAAGAAATGTCATTCTGGGGCCATTTGGAGGCGCTGCGCCGTATGCTATTCCGTATAGCCATGGTGTTAGTGTTCTTAATGGTTGTGGTATTTCTTAATAAATCGTTGGTTTTTGACTCCTTGGTGTTTGCACCGCGAACCTCCGATTTCATATTGTACAAGTGGCTGTGCGCCTTAGGCCAGTGGCTGAATATGCCAGCTATCTGTGAACAAGATTTCGCCTTGAATATTATTAACATCAATGTATCGGGACAGTTCCTTACGCATTTGAGCATGTCGTTTTGGATAGGCTTTGTTCTTGCATTCCCTTACATTATCTGGGAAATTTGGCGCTTCATTGCCCCGGCGCTTTACGAAAAAGAACAACGGGCGGTAAAAAGAGCCTTCTTTTTTTCCTCTTTCTTGTTTTTCATAGGCGTAGTTGTTGGTTATCTATTATTATTTCCCATAGTAGTCCGTTTTTTCGGCGAATATCAGGTGAGCGAAATAGTGCCGAACACTATCGACCTGGGTTCCTATACCAATATGTTTGTAGTACTTATCCTGACTATGGGCATATTTTTCGAACTACCAATGTTAATATACATCCTGTCGCATATTGGCATCGTTAATCGTCGTTTTCTGAGGAAGTACCGTCGTCATGCTATTGTGCTTATGTTTATATTGTCGGCCCTTGTTACTCCCACCGATTTATTGTCGCTGTTTATTGTGGCCATACCGCTATGCTTGCTGTATGAATTGAGTATATTTATTTGTAAAAAGGAATCCAGTCCACAAATTACACGAATTAACACGAATGATTGAAAATATATGAAGAAACGACTGATTTTTATTACTAATGATGATGGTTACCGCGCAAGCGGAATAACCACTTTGATTGAAATGATGCGGCCTTACGGCGATATAGTGGTTGTGGCGCCAGCCGAAGGGCAATCGGGAATGTCGAGCGCACTTACAGTAAAAACACCTGTCCGTTTACGTAAAATTAAGGAAGAATCGGGCCTCTGCATTTATGCTTGCAAAGGAACGCCGGCCGACTGTGTAAAATTAGCCATGAGCCATGTATTCACACGAAAACCCGACTTGTTGGTGTCGGGCATTAATCATGGCGCCAACACCTCTATATCGGTTATTTATTCCGGCACCTTAGGCGCTGCTGCCGAAGGTACTTTATATGAAATCCCTTCCATCGGTTTTTCCTTGGCCAACGATTACGCTACCGATTTTGCCGTTTGTATTCCTTACGGTCGTAAGATTATTGAACAGGTTATGAAAGTCCCCTTCGATAAACGTACCTTTTTGAATGTGAACATTCCTGACTTACCTTTGAATGAAATTAAAGGCATAAAATTCTGCCGACAAAACCGCGGCGCCTGGATAGAAGAATTCGAAAAACGCACCGACCCGCATGGCTTCGACTATTACTGGATGACCGGCATATATAAAAATCATGAAGAAGAAGCCGGCGACACTGACGAAAATGCTGTCCTTAACGGCTATGTAGCAATAGTCCCGCACCATCTTGATATGACCGACTACCGGGAACTGGAACGGCTGAAGCAGGTTTGGGAGTTAAAGTAATAATTAATGTCGTTTTACGTCACCCGTTTCACAATAAATAAACCTTATTTCTTCAAACTCGCGATCTGCTCTTCAATAGCCCTGATGCGGATTTCGGTGTCGGCTTGTTTTTTATGCTCTATGGCTACTATCTGTTCAGGCGCGCTACTCACAAACTTTTCGTTGCCGAGTTTGGCTCTAATAGAGTTGAAAAATTTTTGCTGGTAAGCTAAGTCGGCGTTCAATTTCACCAACTCTTCTTCGATATTGATTTGTACGGTAAGTTTGATAAAGTACTCCGTAGTATCACAGCGGAAAGGTGTAGTATCGTCGGGTTGCTCATTTACCGACTCAATGCTGGAAAGGTTAGCCATTTTGCAGATAACTTCGGTAAACTGCGGCTGTCCTTTGATGTAAAGTAGCAAGGCTTCTTTGGGCGATATGCCTTTTTCCTGGCGCAAGTTGCGCACAGCAGCCGTAACTGCTTTAACCTGTTCAAAGGCTTTGATAATATTAGTATCGAAAGGTTTGGCTATTGGCCAATTTTGCATCATTATGCTTTCTCCCTCCTTGCGTTTTCCTAACTGTTGCCACAATTCTTCGGTAATAAAAGGCAGGAAGGGGTGCATAATCTTCAACAATTTATCGAAGAACGCTAAAGTCTTATTATAAGTAGCAGCATCAATGGGAGCGCCGAAAGCGGGTTTCACCATTTCGAGATACCATGACGAAAATTCGTCCCAGAAAAGCGTATAGATGCTCATTAGGGCTTCCGACAGGCGGAATTTTTCGAATTGCTCGTTGATTTCTTTCAGTGAAGCATGTAGGGTAGCTTCAAACCAGGCAATGGCCTCCCCTGCTTCTTTTGGTTGAGCAATATTATTGTCAATTTGCCAACCATGTACCAAGCGGAAAGCGTTCCAGATTTTATTGTTGAAATTACGTCCCTGTTCGCAGAGGCCTTCTTCGAAGGGCAGGTCGTTGCCGGCGGGCGAGGTGAGCAGCATTCCCATACGCACGCCATCGGCGCCATACTTGTCGATAAGGTTTAACGGTTCGGGCGAATTGCCGAGTTGTTTGCTCATCTTACGCCCTTGTTTATCGCGCACGATACCGGTCAGGTAAACATTTTTAAAAGGTACCTTGCCTATAAATTCGTGTCCCGCCATAATCATGCGGGCTACCCAAAAGAACAAGATTTCCGGCGCAGTTACCAAGGTGTTGGTAGGGTAGTAATACTGCAAATTGGCATTGGGTTGATGGCCTTCGCAGCCACAGGTCTGTGGGTCGAAAACGCTGATGGGCCATAGCCAGGAGGAGAACCATGTATCAACAACATCTTCGTCTTGTTGAATATTTTTTAAACTTAAGTTAGCATCTATGGCTTGTGCAGCTTTCAGCGCTTCGGCCTCATTAGAGGCAACAACAATTTCTCCGGTAGGAAGATACCAGGCAGGTATTCGCTGTCCCCACCATAATTGGCGCGAGATACACCAATCATGCACATTTTCCATCCAGTGGCGGTAAGTATTGCGGAATTTTTCGGGAATGAGTTTCACCTCGTCATTCATAACGCTTGCTAAGGCAGGTTTGGCCAACTCGTCCATCTTTAAAAACCATTGCAAGGAAAGACGGGGCTCGATAACTGCATTGGTACGTTCCGAAAAGCCTATTTGGCTCTTGTAATCTTCTTCTTTTAGCAAATGGCCCGCTTCTTCTAACATTTTAACAATTTTCTTGCGGGCAGCAAAACGCTCTTCGCCTACCAAAATCTGCGCTTTTTCGTTAAGATGGCCATCGGCATTGAGAATATCAACCACCGGCAGTTTGTGGCGAAGCCCTATTTCGTAGTCGTTGATATCGTGCGCAGGCGTTACTTTCAGGCAGCCTGTACCAAAATCGGTGGCTACATAGTTGTCGGTAATCACGGGAATTTCTTTGTCGATGAGGGGTATCAACACTTTTTTTCCGTGGAGATGAAAATGCCTTTCGTCATTAGGGTTAACAGCAATAGCCACATCGGCCATAATGGTTTCAGGACGAGTGGTGGCGATGATGAGACAAGCTCCCTCTTTGGGGGCGGG
>JAIRUB010000107.1 GCA_031254635.1 Prevotellaceae bacterium
GAAAGATCGTACATGGAAAATAGAAAGGAAGAATTTGAACTTTAGAATACATTTAAAGCGGCTTTCCCGAAAAACAATCTGCTATTCCAAAGATGAAGAGATACATGACAACGTTATAGAATGTACATTGAGCGTTATTATTTCAAAAACGGACTGTACGGAAAATCTGCCTGATCAATCAATTTATACCATGACCCATTCTTGCAATCGTAAGTAACCGGATAAAAACAGTAATACAGAATAATTGAATAATACTAATTTCTTAGTCTTTAATTACTTACATTGAGTCCATCAAGTCTCTATAATGCTCATATTTCTTTGCCATTTCCTCGTCATCTTCACGGAAACGGAAGTATAGTATTTTTAACAAGTCAACGGTAGAACGCTCTGAAGGATTCAATTCGCATGCTTTTTCCAAGGGCTCAATAGCATTTTTAAATATTTGGTGAGCCTGCGCCATCATAGCTTCATATTTTTCCTGCTCAATTACATCAATAGCTTTATTATTAATATCTGCACCTTCGTTGTAGTACAACACACCAAGGTTGTAATAGGCAAAGAAGTAGTTTTCGTCCTTTTCTATAGCTCTTTGATAAGCCTTCTCGGCATTGGAAAAATCCTTCAACTGCTCGTATACAATACCCTCTACATAATTTACGGAAGCGTTATTGGGGTCGCTTTCCTCAGCAGCAAGGACGTAAGGAAGGATATTCTTTGGATCTTCCCCTTTTTCGATGAAAGTATTGATTAAAGTAAAAATAATTTCCTTATTGGTCGGAAACGCAGCCAATCCGGTAGTCAACATTTCAATGGCTGCCGTAGTGTCTTGCTTCGCTTTTAATGCTCTGGCATATTCGGCATAAATATCTCCTCCAGCAGTATAACCGGCATCCATAGCTTGTTTATAAAAAGAAACTGCTTTTTCGGGGTTACCAGAATTTAAAGCTATAAGGCCAACCATGTAGTAAGCAGTTGTATCCGGCGTAGCTATCAACGGATGATTTGAACATTCTATAGCTGCTTGATAGTTTATCGCAGCAGTCGGATAATTTTGCATGATATAAGCAATATAACCATCGTAGCTCAACTTCGGCTGCAAAGATAGTAATCCATCTTTAATTTTCTTAGTATTTGAACCCTTAGCATCTAAGGCAACTGCTCGCATATAGGCTTCCAAGGCCTTTAACAGGGGGGTATCCGCAGCAAAATCAGTTACTATCCAAAGGACTAACTGGCCAGCTGCATCGTAATACAATTCTTTATCGGCATATACGTCCACGTCATAGGTTTCCCCTAATAAATCTACTGATTTATTAGTAACAATTTTTTCCTTTGCTAAAAGCAATTTAATATCCCTATTCCCCATACCTGTCATTAAGTTTTTGGCTGGAGCGTCATACACATCAAGAAATAATTCCGCCCTGTTCAACCACACTTTAGGTTGCTCGGCTTTCTTTGGGTCATTAATTTCCGCATCGCTTTTAGCTACCTGCGATTGAAGTTTTGCTTTATCCTGTGCCATCATTGATACAGACAGGAAAACACTGATAATAAGAACTAACTTTTTCATAATAATTAACAATAAATTATGCTACAAATATAGTGATTTTTTTTATAATTCAACACTTTCTTCAGTTTGGGCTGCCACTTCCTCCCCGTTTTCCTCATCGCTCCTGTTTACTTTACAAACGGCAGCAATGCTGTCTTTCCCTTTTAGGTTAATTAGCTTAACTCCTTGAGTAACACGACCTGTGATACGAATTTCGGACACTGCCAAGCGAATGGTTAAGCCGGATTTATTAATGATCATCAAGTCATTATCGTCCATAACATTCTTAATAGCAATCAATTGCCCAGTTTTTTCCGTAACATTGATGGTACGCACACCCTTTCCGCCACGGTTGGTCACCCTGTAATCATCTAAATCAGAACGTTTTCCAAAACCATTTTCACTCACCACCATTATATTAATTTTATCCTTTTCCTGCAAGCTGGGATCAACACATACCATACCAATAACTTCATTGCCCTCCTCAATATTTATGCCTCTCACCCCTGCACCGGTACGTCCGATGGCGCGCACTTTTTCTTCGCTGAAACGCACACATTTTCCGGCGCGAGCCGCCAAGAGAATTTCACATTTTCCATTGGTTAATACGGCTTCCAATAATTCATCATTTTCACGTATAGTAATAGCATTCACCCCATTAGCACGAGGACGCGAATAAGCTTCCAAAGAAGTTTTTTTCACTGTGCCACGTTTGGTACATAAAACAATGTAATTATTGTTAATATAGTCTGCCTCGCTCAGGTTTTTTACATTAATATAAGCGCAAACCTTGTCGTCGGGCTCTATATTTATGACATTTTGAATAGCGCGGCCTTTAGAAGCCTTAGTTCCTTCGGGCACTTCATATACCTTGAGCCAGTAGCAACGACCTTTTTGTGTAAAGAACAGCATAGTGCTGTGCATATTGGCCACATAGATGTCTTCCAAAAAGTCTTCATCGCGCGTATTGCTGCCCT
>JAIRUB010000083.1 GCA_031254635.1 Prevotellaceae bacterium
ATTCTCAAAGCTATGGCCGAAACAGGCAATCCGAATTCGGTAAGCGATGCCGGAGTGGGAGCATTGGCTGCCCGTTCCGGAGTGCTGGGCGCCTGGCTCAATGTTAAAATCAATGTTGCGGGACTAAGCGACAAGGCTTATGTAGAACAAGCGCTCAAAGAAAGCGCCGAAATTGCAGCCAAAGCCCAAGCCAAAGAGCAAGAGATATTAGCGATAGTGGAGGGGGGATTTGGTAAATTCAGATAGATTACGAACTCATACCCTTTTTTGCTCTATTTTTACAGTTTTATTATTTGCTTTTCTGTTCAATTTTGTCTATTTTTGCTCAATTTTATACTCAAAAATCCCTGTTTTTGTCGTTTTTAGAAAAAGTTATTAACAATTCCGCAATTTGTACGGCATTGAGGGCAGCGCCTTTTTTAAGCTGATCGCTCACGCACCAAAAAGCAATACCATTCGGATTGCTGATATCTTTACGAATACGGCCCACATACACAAGCTCTTTTCCGGCCAAGAATAAGGGCATGGGATATTCTTTTTGTTCCGGATTATCTATCAGCGCCACTCCTTCAGCAGTAGCAAATGCTTCACGCAGCTCTTCCAATGATAATGGACGTTCGGTTTCCGCCCAAACGGCTTCGGAATGGGCGCGCATTACCGGTACCCGCACACAGGTGGCGCTCACTTCTATATCGGAATGCATGATTTTGCGCGTTTCGTTATACATTTTCATTTCCTCCTTGGTATAAGCATTATCCGTAAATATATCAATTTGAGGAATGAGATTATAAGCCAACTGATAGGCAAATTCGCTTACTGTGGCTTGCTCGCCGCGCGCCAACTGCTGCTGCTGTGCCTCCAATTCGAGCATAGCCGAAGTTCCGGCCCCACTGGCTGCCTGATAGGTGGACACATGGACACGTTTAACATGCGACAATTTTTCAATAACATTTAATGCCACTACCATTTGTATGGTGGTACAATTAGGATTGGCAATCACTCTCCTCGGCGCATTATAACAATCTTGCGGGTTAACTTCCGGCACTACCAATGGCACATCGGAGTCCATACGAAAAGCGCTGGAGTTATCAATCATCATGGCTCCATATCGGGTAATTGTTTGCTCAAACTCTTTCGACACGCTTGCACCGGCCGACACAAAAGCAATATCTACTCCCTTAAAATCGGCGTTGTGTTGCAATTCTTTTACAATAATTTCTTTATTGCGAAAAACATATTTTAATCCCGCGCTGCGGCTTGAACCGAACAACAATAACTCATCCAAAGGGAAATTTCTTTCATCTAATACCCGCAAAAGTTCTTGCCCCACAGCCCCGCTAACACCAACAATAGCTATTTTCATAATTTTCTATTTTTAAAAATATTTGTTTTATAAAACCCTCAGCACATCGTTAAACAACCCGGTTGCTGTGATATGCGCTCCTGCACCGGCGCCTTGAATTATAATCGGATTAGCATAATTATCACTCCATATAGAAACGGCATTATCGGTTCCCGACAGGGCGTAAAAAGGGTGGCTCTTATCTATCTCCTGATGGCCTATGCTTATTTCCTCATCCGTTATCTTAGCCATATATACTAATTTCTTTTCTGCTTTTTCTACATTATTAAAAAGTGCTTTGAAATGCGCTTCATGCTTTTCTAATTTCTTATAAAAGTCATTAATGCCTCCCTCAAAAACAGATTTCGGAACAAATTCTTTTTGCATTATTTGTTTTTCGTCAATTTTCAAACCGATTTCCCTTGCTAATATAATCGTTTTTCTTAACACATCTACGCCTTTAAGGTCAATCCTTGGGTCAGGCTCCGTATAGCCTAATTCTTTAGCCTTTAAAAGAATTTTGTAAAACGGCGTGTCATCTGCTTTATAATTACTAAAAAGATAATTTAAGGTACCTGATAATATAGCCTCTATTTTTTGTATTTTATCACCGGCATTGCGCATTGACTGTATGGTGGATATTATCGGAAGAGCCGCTCCCACATTCGTTTCATAATAATAAGAAAGGTTTTCTTTTCTTGCGATTTCTTTTAAAAGGCTGTAGTATTCATAACTTTCGGAATTGGCTATTTTGTTACAGGTTACAATATTTATTTTCTTGGATAGTATTTCTGGGTAGGTATATGAAATGTTTCTATCGGAAGTACAGTCCACGAATACACTATTTTTTAAACCCATAGCCGCAGCCGTCAGGATAAATTCTTCCATATTGCAAGCAGCTCCATTATTCAATTCTTCAGTTAATGTATGTATATTTATACCGTCTTTATTGAACAACATTTTTTTACTGTTACATATTCCTGTCAGCTTAATTTCTATTCCTAAGCGGCGCAATAAATTTTCGGCCTGTTTATTGATTATATGTACCAACTCTTTGCCTACATTCCCGTATCCGGCCATATATAAGTTTATTTTCTTTACCGGAAGGTCGAAAAATTCTTTGTGAACGGCTTTTAAAGCAAATTCAACATCTTTGGTATGAACAACTGCCGACACATTTTTTTCGGATGAGCCTTGCGCTATAGCCCTTATATTTATCCCCTCTTTTCCGAGTGCATCAAACATGCGCCCGCTTGTTCCTGATTGGTTTTTCATATCATCGCCCACCAAGCTGATGATTGAAAATCCCTTTTCAACCTTTAAGGGTTCTACTTTATTCAAGCTAATCTCGTAAGCAAAAAGCTCGTCCACTGCTTTTTTTGCTTTTTCGGCATCTTTCTGTTCTATGGCCACTAACATGGTGTTTACGGAGGAAGCCTGTGTTATGAGTATGATATTTATATTATTTCTCGCCAACACATCAAATAATTTGGCGGAATAACCGGGGATGCCTACCATTCCGCTGCCTTCCATGGAAATGAGCGCCAAACTGTCGCTGCTCGATATCCCCTTTATTTTATTATGACTTTCCGGAGGATTATTTTCTATTAATGTTCCGGGCTCGTCGACATTAAAAGTGTTTTTCACAAGAATAGGAATACCTTTATTTACCACCGGCTGTATGGTGGGCGGATATACCACCTTTGCGCCAAAATGCGACAATTCCAAAGCTTCTTTGTAAGAAATATTTCTGATAGTTTTAGTCTGGGGCACTACCCTTGGATCGCAAGTCATCATACCGTTTACATCTGTCCATATTTCAAGTATTCTCGCCTGTGCTCCCACGGCAAATAAGGCAGCCGAATAATCTGAACCACCTCTGCCCAGCGTGGTTGTTCGGCCTATACTGTCGGAAGCAATAAATCCGGGTAAAATCAACAATTTATAGTTGTTACTATGCGCTAATCCCTTAATATTATTATAGGTTTTTTCTGTATCCACAACATTAATAGATTGGTGGTTATTCGTTTTTATAATTTCTCGTGAGTCCACCCATTTACAGTTAACACCCAAGCTCCAGAACTTAATTTTCAGGATATTTGTGGACAAAAGTTCTCCAAAACTCATTATATGATCCAAGGTATGAGCGCTTAATTCTTTTAATAAAAACACACCCTTCGACACATCTCTTAATTCGTTAAATAAAAGCTGTGCTACAGGTTTAATCATATTATGATGCTCGGCAGGTATTATTTCATCAATGATAGCCTCATGTTGCTTTTCCAACAAGGCTATCAATTCTTCATATTGTTGATTCCCTTCAGCAGCAATATTGCCTATAGCTATAAGTTTATCCGTACATTTACTTATGGCAGAACACACCAATATGGTTTTATCCTTGGATACGGCTTCTTTTACAATAGCTACTACTTTATTAATTTTTTTGGCATCGGCTATAGAGGAGCCTCCGAATTTTAGTACTTGCATTTTATAGTATATTATGTTTTATTATGGCTTTGGTTATTTGTTTATTTTCTAAGAGAAAACCGTCGTGTCCGAAATCCGAATTAATTAATTCAATTCCCGAATTTGGTATGTGGTGAGCGATAAAATTAAGTTCCGATACCGGAAACAGCATATCGCTTGTAATAGCAATACAGAGTGTTTTGGCTTTAACCTTTGCCAAGGCTTTTTCCGCGCCTCCTCTACCTCGCCCCACATTATGACTGTCTAAGCTATTGGTTAGCGTGTAATAAGAATAGGCATCGAATCTGTCGGCCAACTTTTTTCCTTGGTATTCCTGATAACTGCATGCTTTGTTTGCAAAAAGGAAGTCGGGATTTTCTTCTTTTTGGGTTAAGCGGAAACCCTCATAAGAACGATAAGATAATAGTCCTATAGCCCGCGCACAGGCTAAGCCTTTTTTCCCGCCTTCTTTATCTTTCTGCGCAAAAAAACTTTGGTCTGCATATAAAGCCATTCTTTGTGCATGGCTAAATGCCGTTCGCCACGGACTTACCACTGCGCTTGTTGCAATGAGGCACATATTCTTTATCACATCAAGCTCCGATACGCTCCATTCTATTGCCTGAAATCCTCCGCCCGAAGCGCCTATCAGTAAGTCTATGCTTTGTATGTTCAGCTGTTTTCTTAATAGTTCATGTGCAGCCACCTGATCTCTTATAGTTATTTTCGGGAAATCTAAAAGATAAGCCTTTCCTGTTTTAGAAGCTATTGAAGTTGGACCTGTAGAACCGTAGCAGGAGCCCAAAATATTGGCACATATCACATAATACTTATCCGTATCGAACAGTTTTCCCGGGCCGGTTAATCCTGCCCACCATTCTTCTACATTTGAATTTGCCGTTAAAGCATGACAAATCCATATTACTTTTTTTCCCGCTGAGCTTTCGCTGCTTACATGATAGCAAATATCAATATTATCCAAACTATCACCGCAGTCTAATGGGAATGCCTTATTGTAGTTGAATAGTTTTTTCATCATAATTGGTTTAGCGCCTTATTAAGGTCCTGTTTTAAATCGTCGATATGTTCTATGCCTACGGCAAGCCTGAGTGTGTTTTCTGTTATTCCGGCTGCTTCCAAGGCTTGTTGACTTAATTGGGAATGGGTTGTAGATGCCGGATGAGATATTAATGTTTTATTATCTCCCACATTTACTAAATGTATTATAAGTTCTAATTTTTCTACCATTTTTGCAGTAGAGGCCCTGTCGCCTTTTACACAAAAGCTTAATACTCCTCCAAATCCTTTTTTGAAATATTTTTTTGCCATCAGGTGCGAAGGATGTGATTTTAATCCCGGATAATGAACGGACTCCACCTTTGGATGCGCTTGCAGCCAATGGGCTAATTCCACAGTATTTTCTAACATTCTGTCCATTCTCAGCGATAATGTTTCCACGCCTTGTAATAATAAGAATGCATTCATCGGGCTTAGCGCGCAGCCCCAGGTTCTTAACCCTAAAGCTCGTATACTTACTGCAAAAGCAGCTTCTTTAAATTCATCCCAAAATACCAAACCGTGATAAGCAACGCAAGGATTAGTATATTCGGGAAAATTTCCGTTAGCCCAATTAAAATTGCCGGCATCCACTATTACTCCGCCTATACTGTTCCCGTGTCCGCCTATCCATTTTGTGGCGGCATGGGTAATAATGTTTGCTCCATAATCCTTTGGCTTAAATAAATATCCGGCGCCGCCAAAGGTATTATCTACTATCAAGGGGATATTGTACTCATGAGCTATTTCTGCAAGCTGCTCAAAATCGGGAATATAAAAATCAGAGTTTCCCATAGTCTCGGTAAAAATCGCCTTGGTTTTTTCATCTATAAGTTGATGAACACTTTCGGTATCTTTTTTTGCAAATTTTACGCCTACACCCAATTTAGCGAAATTCACCTTTAATTGATTATAGCTGCCCCCGTAGAGGCTTGGGGAGCTTATTATATTATCGCCCACACCTGCCAAATTATTGAATGTCAAAAAATGAGCCGATTGCCCTGAGGCTACGGCTACTGCTGCTATTCCGCCTTCAAGCGCTGCAATTCTTTTTTCCAAGACATCTGTAGTAGGATTGGAAAGTC
>JAIRUB010000133.1 GCA_031254635.1 Prevotellaceae bacterium
TTTTTGGAACAAATCGGATTGCCTACGGTTGTGGAACGCGGCAACAGGATATTTCCTGTTTCTCAAAATGCTTTCGATGTTGCCGAAGCGCTTTGCAGATGGGCCAAAGCGCATGGTGTAACAATTATGAACCATGCCGAAGTAATAAATTTTCAGCAGCAGGGTTCACTTATTACAGCCGTAGAAGTTAAGCATCGTACGCATACTGCTGTGTATGCAGCCAAAGCTTTCATTGTTGCCACAGGGGGACTTTCCTACCCTGCTACCGGATCCACAGGCGACGGCTATCGCTTAGCGCAAGAGAGCGGGCACAGCATTACTCCGCTCCATCCTTCGCTAACCGGCATTCATTTGCATAAGCATATAGCCTCGTTAAATGGCCTTGTGTTGCGCAATGTTGAATTAGAATTATGGATTGATGGCGGAAAGAAAGATGTGGAATTTGGCGAAATCAGTTTTAATGAAACAGGTATGGAAGGACCGGCGGTATTACGTCTTAGTCGCGCAGCCATTGCCGCTTTTGAGCAAGGAAAGAAGGTGTCTTTTGTACTTAATCTTAAGCCGGCTATTCCTTTTGAAGAACTGCAAAAACGTTTCTTCAACGATGTTGAAACATTAGCAGACAACACTATCAATGCCTTACTTCGTAAATATATGCCTGCCGCTTTGGTGGCATATTTTACAGCAGCAGGAGGCTTCGCTCAACAGCGCAAGGTATCGGGACTTAGCATTACCAACCTCAACAAGCTATTGCAGCAACTACAATATTGGAATATGGATATGTCGGGCTACCAAGGTTACGAACGGGCAGTGATTACTGCCGGCGGCATTTCCTTCGATGATGTTGACAGTAAAACGATGCGCTCGCGCCATATTCGCAACTTATATTTTGCCGGCGAAGTGCTTGACCTTGATGCGGACACAGGGGGGTATAATTTGCAAATTGCGTTTTCTACCGGGGTTTTGGCGGGGAGGGCTGTTCTTTTTCCAATAACCACTTAAACACATTTTTATGGATAATTCCTGCTCTGTTTTGTGGGAAATTTTCGGTTGAGAGCAAAAATTTTGGATAATTGTCTTTGACTGTTTCCAATGGTGTAAATTCTCGTTTTTCGGTTTCGGGGCTTGAAATTTTCCACGAAACTTGGTAGTATTCAATCTCTCCGCTACGATTTTTAACTATAAAATCAATTTCCCCATGACGAAGTATTCCTGTCCAAATTTTGTAACCTCTCCGTAAAAGTTCAAGATAAACTATATTTTCAAGAATATGTCCTCTGTCTGCTGTTCTATCTCGTCCAACTAACACATTCAACAAACCTAAATCAACGAGATAATATTTTCCCAATGTTGCAAGCTGTTTTTTGCCTTTAATGTCGAAACGATTAACACAATAAAACACAAAACTTTTGACCAAGTATTCAATAAATTTATCAACTGTAGTATTGTGAATACTTTGATTATCTGCTTTCAATGCTTTTGCAATACTATTCGGTGAAAAAAGTATTGAAATACAGATAATTAAAACGAAGCCGTAAGCGCCAAGTTAAACCCTGTAGCCTCAGACACCATGCGGCACACCCCGCCGGCACATAATGTGCCGGCGCGTTGTTTTCCGTAACCTGCTGCAACTCTTATAGAGCCGGTAACAAAAGTAATCCCTGCGTTATAGTAATGTTTTCGTTCTTCCTCGTCGTCATTACCATAATTATAATCATCGCTTACAAAAAACGACCAATTATAATTCAATGCATACTCTAAGGCGCCTCCTGCCCAATTCTTATATCCCGCATCAGCCCAATGATGTCCGGCTTGTAGTTTCACGGATTGCGCCTTGCCGAATTTATAAGTTGCTTCGCCTGTTATAATATTAGTGTTAACTATGCCCGGCTTTGCTTCAAGATACATCAAATTGTAGAACTGATTCAAGAATATCAATACAAACGACAAATCTTTTGTACAGCGTTTGCGTACTTCCATTCCTATGTCGTGATAATATTTTACGTCCACCGAGAATAAGTCGGCGGAATATGTTTTCGTATCAAAATCTGTTTTAGCGTTTAAACTGCCCCAATAGGAGGCGTTCAGCGCAACATTGGTTCCATATTTTCCTCCCAACAATGAACCTTTCTTAAATTCGTAAAACAGGTCTATTTGTCCGCCTATCTCTCCTACTTTCTCTATTTCATATTGGAAGAATGGTTGCGCCTGATAAATATAAATATTTTGCAATGAAGAAGTGTATTGCTTTGTCAATGCCGGAAGGTAATTCAATACTCCTGTATTGTATTTATTCCTTGCCAAATTTTGTTGCGAATAAAATCCCATATTTTCCATTCTTCTTAAATTCACATCTATACCAAGGCCTTTTTTCGCATAGCCCATATTAATCAACTGCGCATTACCTGTATTCAGTGCATCAGAATTAATCTGCCCTCTCATATCAATCACAGGGTCTTTACCCTTGAAAACATATTCTCCGCCAAGATAAAACCCGCTTTTAGCAATATAGAAACGCGCCGAATAAGCATTCAACATTGTAGGTAAATCGGGATACAGCTCTTGCTTGTCCTCGTAACGCCCGACATAGCTGAATCCAACATTTGCGTCAAAATCAGACACTTTAAAAATATCTGTAATGGAAGTTTCCAAGTTAGCTGCTGCAACTGCTCCATCCGAAAAATCAAACCCCATACCGATTCGTTGCTTACCGCCTAAAATTGTTAATTTTAATCCATTTACAGGCGTGTAGGCTATACGTCCGCCAAAGATAGCATTGTTAAGACCTAATTGCCTGTCTTCCCACGAACGGAAGATAAGTCCGCTTCCCAACTGTTCATAAATATGCCCCGCTGTTACGTCTAAGCCTAAGCTAATGTTGTTATAGCGCACATACAAAGCGCCTACATTTATTTCTTTTAAATCGGGAGAATAGTTTAAAAGCGCTTGGGGTAAATACGATTCAAATTGAACGCCAAAGTCCCAATTTTTTATAGTATAATCCAACTTTAGATAAGCATTAGCACGAATTTTAGCAGTATCGTCATTGTTCGTGAAGACATCATTATTCACATCCTTAGTAAGCCATTGTCCGTTACCTTCAAAACTAACTTTAAACTGAGCGCTTACCGCAACCGGCAATAAACAGCCTGCCAGCAATACAATTAATAATTTTCTCACAGTATCAAAATGTTAATTATTTTTTAATGCTTCTTTAATTTTCTCGTACAGTTTATTTTCTGAACCGGGAGTATAATTGGTATGTTGATACACAATCTTACCCTTATATATCACAAAGGTATGGGGAGGATTGGCTACGTTCATTTTACGTTTGAGGTCTTGATTTTCATCTAATAGAATAACAAAGTCCCAGCCTTTTCCATTTACTAAAGGTTTGACTCTCTTGGCTGTACGGGCATCGTCAATAGACACAGCGATTATTTCCACTCCCGTTTCTGCTTTCCAATCGAGGTAAACTTCCTTTAATGCGTCCAATTCTTGCAAACAGGGTCCGCACCAGGTAGCCCAGAAGCTCAACACCACCGGTTTTTCTATACTGTTCAACTGATTAAGATTATATTTCTTCCCGTCAATATCCTTCAATATGATTGCAGGCACATCTGTACTTTGAGCAGAATGTTCAAAAATATTCATCGTTAGAAACAAGCTCAGTATTAGTTTTTTCATATCATTTTCATTATTATTTTGAAGAAACAAATATACGAAAATTATTTTTTTTATAAAAAAAATATTAGGTCATGGCACAAATTGAATGAATTTTGTATTTTTGCGGCAAAAAAACCATGGAGCATAAGCAAAACATTTTATGTCCGCATTGCGGCAGCAAAAATCTTCAAAAGAATGTTCACAGGGCCAATGGCATCCAATGTTGGCGTTGTATAGAATGTAGAAAGCGTTTTCAGCAAGAGTATAGTTGTAACACTCGAAATCAAGGTGTTAAAGAGCAAATAATCAAACTGACCTTGAATAGTTCGGGAGTTCGAGACATCAGTAGAATTTTGAAAATTAGTAGAAACACCTTTAGTTCGGAGTTAAAAAAAACGTGGAAAACAAGCATAATCAACGATGGACGTGGTATGCTATGGATAAACGTTCAGGCATTACTTTAGCTTGGCATAATGGAGGAAGAACTGATGCTGATTTTCTGAAATTATACTCCTACTTG
>JAIRUB010000197.1 GCA_031254635.1 Prevotellaceae bacterium
GTTGTTTTTGCCAACGGCGAAACAGCAACGAAAACAGGCACTTTAAAGGTTCAGGCGTTGTGGATTAAGATGCGGAATATAAGGTACTAAATGGAGAAAGGAGAAAGGAGAAAGGAGAAAAGGAACAAGGATTTTATTACGGTAACTTTTTTGCACCAAAGGAATTAACCACCACCGTATCTCCGTAATATTCCGCAGCCAAATCAAACAATTTTTTTGTGTTCTTTTCAATGGGTTTGTCTATCCAGTCTTCCATTGTGCGTTTTACGCGGCTGTTGGCACTAACGTACTTACCGGCAACACGAGGCTGCCCAAATCCTACTGCCCATTCTCTAAATATTCCGTGTATGGGGATTTTAAAACCAACGCTTTCAGGAACTCCGCAATCTTGGGTAATAATATAACGTATGCTGTTGCGGAGTTTCTGCTCAGTTTTACCGGCTTTCTTTCCGGTTTTATAAGTGTGGCTCGGCTTGGTTTTTCCTTTGCTAAAGCGTGAGGCGTTTGCTTTTGCCATATTTCGCACTATGGCTGCCCATTTGCGTGCCTGTGCGTAAAACTCTTCAGCGGTTATTACCTTGCCATCAATGGTAGATGTAACGGAGTGCATATTTCAATTACGAATTACAAATTACGAATTACGAGTTTTAGGAATTTCTGTTAATTATTAATTCTTAATTGTTAATTTCTGCATCCGGTTCGTCAATCTCTGTGTAGTTTTCTGGCATGTCAATGTTTCCCAAATAGATTTCTTTTGCAACAATATTGCCATTAAGGTCGGTAAATATTTTGCCTTCATCTGCGGTAATTACCGTGTAATGTTTGTCTGTTGTAACTTTCATAATGATTAATGGTTAGTGGTTAATGGTTAGTGTTTAAGCGAGAGTGTAGCCTTTGTCGGTTGCTATTTGTTTTGTTGTTGGCGACCACCGATTTAGCAGAGTTGAACCAAAAGTTATTGTTCTTGCCGTTGCTACCGGTGCTAATCTATTGAATAAATCTATTGCAGAATTTTCAGGAAATTTGAGACAAGCAGAAAGATTTAAGTTAGCAGGCGCAGTAAAGTTATCCTGTGTTATAAATGCCATTAAAGTTTCACAACCGTTGAATATATTTGATGATGCAATAGTGGCAATAGTACTGTCATTAATATTTATTGATTTCAGACTTGCGCAATATAAAAAAGTGCCGTTCTGAATTGTTGTAGTTCCACTTCCGAGTTTGATTGAAGTAAGGGAGTTACAACCCTGAAATGCGCCGGTACTAATAATTTTTGAGCCCAAAATATCTGCTCTTTGCAGGGAAGAGCAGTTAAGGAAAGCATAAATAACGACAGCATTAGGTTCGAGTTGTGCGTAATTTCCTAACACGAAAGCCTCTAATAATTTGTTTGAATTATATGTTTCCCCCACAGCAATAGATTTAATTGCTGTTATTGAAGACAAAGAACTGCCGCCGGCATAGATATAAACCGAATAGTTATTATCAGCGTTTTTCAAATTGCATACAACGGATTTGTCAGCAGAATACACCATTATCCATCGTGTTCTGTACCCGTTTGCGCATGGTTTATCTTTTGTTAAATCAAATGTGTGAATAAAACTATCCTCTGACGCAGCGTAAACACAGCCGTCAGAAGTCCTATAATATGCAGAGGTGTTCCCCAATTGTGCGTTGTTGAATACAAATGTATTCAGCGAGTCTGACAGCAAAACTATGAATCGTTTATTTGGGTCGGGGTCATCTTTGAATATCTGTTCAATATCCCACCAGTCGGGGTGCGGTTGCCACTGTCCGAAACTACTTTTACTCTCCACATCTATGGTAATTGGGTTATAACCGTCGGCATTGTCTGCTGCTGCATAGTAAACGCCGTTTTTGGTTATTGTTTTTGGCGTAATTATTTTGGACGGTGGTGTTACGCTTCCATCACCGCCCTTCTTAAAACCCGCACATAACGCTCCGATAGCACCAACGGTTTCCACTGCACTGCTGCGAGTAGTACCTGCTACCTCTATGTTGGAATAGTGTTTTGTTTGTTGAAACACAATGCCGCTCATAGTGAAGTCAATTTTTACATCATCTCCAATGGCTACAAGGTTGGGTTTAGATACAATAGAGAGTTTCTTTTTTTCGGCAGTATCAAATACTAATGCGCCGTTTTCTAAATAGATTTTTAACATAATTATTTAATGATTAGTGATTAATGATTAGTGGTTAGTTTTGGTTTTCGGTTGTCTTTTATGACGGAGTTTAAACGGTTGAGAATCACGTGAACGTTTAACTCGTAAAATTTGGTTTCGTCATAAAAGCGATCGCCCATCAGGTCTCGGTGTATGCCAACCCAAGAGAACGGAGCACGGAACACGGAGGACGGAGAACGTGTTCCGTGTTCCGTTTCACCGTGTTCCATTTCATCGTGTTCCGTTCTCCGTTCTACAAAAACAAAGGAGTATTTTTCTTCAAGGTTGCGTTTTCGCAGTGCTTTGTAATTGAGCACGAATGCCAACAGTTCGGCTTCGGGGATGTTGTTAAAAAATTGCATTCGGCTGTTTGTTCCGTAAATGGTAAAAGGGATGCGGCGGTCTGTCTCGCCGTTGTAGTCTGTTCTTTGTGGGCGATAGAGGCAGGCGGCGGCTTCCCTGTACTTACCATTCATTATGTATTGGTCTGCAAATATAAACTCTTGCCAAGTGGTGTTAGAAAACCCGGGTTGGTAACCAATAAACTTTTCGGAACAAGGAGAACGGAGAACGGAGAACGGAGAATCAGTTTCGTATTCCGTGTTCCGTGTTCCGTTTAATGATATATCTATTTCAATATAAGGCAGTAACTGCTTACTCATTTCGGGAACAGAAATAAAATCAAAGAGGCGTTTTATGGAATAGCGTTGAAAAAAATGCAGTTTATTCCAACTCTTTTTCTCTATTCCGGTCATTGATGTGTAGTAACTCTCGGATTCAATACCGGCGGCTGCGTGGATAAGTTGCTCAGCAGTAAGGATAAACTGCTCGCGTGTCATTTCATCAAACGCTGCGGGAGTGTGGTAGATTTGTTCTTTGCCGGATATGGCTATTTTTATTTCGTTCATTTTTTCTTTTCTTCTTCTTGGACTATGTCTATATCT
>JAIRUB010000213.1 GCA_031254635.1 Prevotellaceae bacterium
CTCCATTTGTTAATAAATACATCGGCCTCTGCGTAATATGTATGATAAGGCGAGGGCGAACTTGTAAATTGATTGCGATAGCTGACTCCGGCATGTACAGAGCCAAAAATGCCGGTATAGGCCGGATTAGTATATAACATACCCGAATAAGGATGGTTAAAAACCACATCCTGCCCCTTTGCCGTCTGGAAAGAAAACAATAATCCCAAGATTCCTATGATACAATATCTTCGGTATTTCATTACCACAAAAATAGTAAAAAAAATTAAAAGTAGTGTGTTTTATCTAAAAATATGACTAAATTTGTAAACTTAAAATATAATATAATAACTATGCGAACTCCTTTTAAAATACTCCCACTCATTGTTTTTCTTCTATTGATTAATGAAACTTGGGCTCAAACTAATCCAATTACGGATGATAGCCCTCTTAGAACGGCCATGCCAATTCTTACCGTTGCTCCCGATGCCAGGTCTTCTGCTATGGGTGATATTGGAGCTGCTACTGCGCCGTCAATCAATGACCAGGCCTGGAACTGTGCAAAATATGTTTTCAATGAATACGATATGGGCGTATCGCTTTCGTATATCCCTTGGATGCGTAATGTGGGTTCTACCAATATTAATCTTTTGTACCTAACCGGATTCTACAGGATTGATGAACAACAGGCTATAGCCGCTTCTATCCGATTTTTCTCCTTGGGGACTCTTGATTTTAAGGATGATTATGGAAATCCGGTTCGTTTGTCTAATCCCAACGAGTTTGCTATTGATGTTTCCTATTCTTTACGCTTGGGTGAATTTTTTTCTATAGGAGCAGCCTTTCGTTATCTTCGTTCCGACTTGTCGGGTGGCAAATATGTCAGCACATCGGTAGTAATGTCGCCGGCTAATGGAGTTGCAGCCGATGTCGGCTTTTTCTATAACCAAGTTCTTCATCGGAATAGTTTGTTCTCTAATGTGTCGGCAGGGCTATCTATTACCAACATAGGTACGAAAATGGGGTATACCTATAATGAATCTTTTGAAAATAAGCATTTTCTACCTACCACCTTACGTTTAGCGGTAGGTACGGAAATGAATCTCAGCTATAATCATTCCTTAGCTTTGTCTTTGGAGTTAAGTAAATTTTTAGTGCCTACCCCTCCGATTTACGCAAGGGATGACCAGGGCTACATCATATTTGATAATGACAAACCGGTGATAGCGGCCGGAAAGGACGATAAGGTATCTGTACCTCTGGGAATGATCCAATCTTTTTATGATGCTCCGGGTGGATTTTCTGAAGAATTGCGGGAAATTATGACAGGTCTTGGAGCAGAATATAATTATGCCGATTTTTTTAAGGTTCGGGCAGGTTTTTATTATGACCCGAAAAATGCACAACACCGTTATGTTACAATGGGTTTTGGAATAGTATTTTCCTTATTTACCCTTTCCAAGGCCTCCATTGATCTTTCGTATCTTGTACCAACAGTGTCAGGGCTCCAAAGCCCTTTAGCCAACACTATCCGTGTTACTCTGGGTGTGAATATAGGAGAATCTAACAAGTACTAAAAGATGGCTAATGATCATACGTATAGGTAATGGATACGATGTCCACCGGCTGGCGGAAGGCTTGGATTTATGGTTAGGCGGTTGTCATATTCCCCATCGTAAGGGAGCAGTAGCACATTCCGATGGTGATGTGTTAATTCATGCTATTTGTGACGCTTTACTCGGCGCAGCTGCACTCCGTGACATCGGTTATCATTTTCCCTATACTAATCCTAAATATAAAGGTATAGCCAGCAAGAAGTTACTAGAAGAAACGGTTGCTTTGATTCGTAAAGCCGGCTATGAAATAAGCAACATTGATACCACCATTTGTTTGCAGCAGCCAAAAATCAGCGAATATATTCCTCTAATGCAACAAACACTTGCAGCCATATTGCAAATTGATGACACACAGCTCTCTATTAAAGCTACTACTACGGAAGCCCTTGGTTTTGTGGGAAGAGAAGAAGGTATAGCCGCCTATGCTGTAGTATTGCTGGTAGCCTGTTAAAAAATATTAACAAAATAATGGAATGTAACAAAAAAAATGTATATTTATGGTTTGCTCCAAAAGATAAGCGAACAAGACAGTTTATCTTTTGAAGTATTTGATTTATTAGAAAAAGAGTATAAACTTATGACAATTAATTAAATGTAATGAAAAAAATAAAATTATTTGTAGCACTTGCTATAAGTGCGGGAATCATCTTCTCAGGGTGTGGTGCAAGTAACACCGTTAAAGGCGCGGCCATTGGCGGCGGCGGCGGAGTTGTAGCAGGAACCATTGTCGGAGCTTTGATTGGCCAGGGAAAAGGCGCAGCTATCGGTGCTGCTGTCGGCGGCGTGGTTGGCGCAGGCGCCGGAGCTATTATCGGCAATAAAATGGATAAACAAAAAGCCGAATTGGAACAAATTAACGGTACACAAGTAGAAACTGTTACAGATTGTAATGGTTTACAGGCTATTAAAGTGGTTTTTGATAGTGGTATTTTGTTTGCTTCAGGAAAGAGCGAATTAAGCATTGCTTCTAAAACTTCATTGACCAATTTTGCAACCTCTTTGAAGAATAATCCGGATACCGA
The DNA here is from genome assembly GCA_031254635.1 of Prevotellaceae bacterium. Taxonomy (GTDB): domain Bacteria; phylum Bacteroidota; class Bacteroidia; order Bacteroidales; family UBA932; genus UBA932. The sequence continues at coordinate 2,618 of JAIRUB010000213.1, forward strand.
TGTAGCCATCTATGGCCATACCGATAGTCAGGGCGGCGATAATGTTAATGTCCCCTTGTCAGAGAAACGTGCCTTGTCGGTGCAAAATTATTTGGCTATGCAAGGGGTTGGTGCCGGTCGTATGGCTGCTTTTGGTAGAGGTTCTTCAGAACCTGTTGCTGTAGAAGATACAAGAGGCGTTCAGGCGCTGAACCGCCGGGTGGAAATATACATCTCAGCGAATGCTCAAATGATTCAAGATGCCGAGCAAGGCAGATAATTGCCTCTGTTTTAGCTAATCTAAAATACCCCCTGAAGGGGCCGAAAATAAATATTTGAAAACTTAATGGCAAAGGTAGAAAATATTTTTCGAGCTATTCAGTAAATAAAATTCAAATTCCAGCAAGTTCATTTTGAAGATGTTGATTTTTTTGTAGCTACCGTGCATTACCCCGAAAATACAGTTTCATTGCCAAAATCGTGGTAATATGAATTTGAAAAATAAATCAGTCTAATATATTGAGGCAAGCATCGCCGATGTTTCAACCTCGCCTAAGATGCTGCTGGTAATGAAGAGAGCCGGTGAATCCGGTATATCCAAGCGAGAACTGATGGATAGCATTGGCGTCTGCAGTTAAAGTATTCAAAACTGGCGTACAGTCTACCAGCGCGGTGGGATGGACGAATTCGCAAAAAACAATCCGAAAGAATATAAAATTATCGTGTTAGACAGTGGAGCTTTTCACAAAGCAAAGAGATTGAAAAATACCTCATAACATTACTTTACTATTCCTACCACCATACGCACCGGAACTTAATCCGGCTGAAAAAAGAGGGCATCATATCAAAAAAAACTTACCAACAAATACTTCAATACGCTTGACGAAATTAGTGACTTTTTTTCTCATACTATTCAAAACATTACCTCTGATATGGTAAAATCAATTCTACAAAATATTAGACTGATTTATTTTTCAAATTCGTATAATCAAATCTTCCAATCGGGTGTGAAAAAGTTCTCTCGGCTTACACCCTTTACCTTTCATACCTTTATATCCTAATCCCTTAGTTTCTTAATCATTTAGTCTCTCAGTCACCCTTCCCCTACTCCACCACTGTTATCCGTATCCCTTCGCTATGGGTAGTGAATTCGAGGGCATACATACATTGCAATGAAGTTATGCCGTTCGAAAATTCACCTTGCTGCGTGGCAAACAAATCATATTCGAACACATAAGTTCCCTGAGGCAAATAAGATATAAAGAAATTCACTGCAGCATCACGGATGGATTCATAATAGCCTAAGCCGCCCTGCCATTTGTAGTCCGACAAGGCATTTACCGGCTCAAAAGCCGCTGCACGCATATCTTTCAGATGTACGTATTCCATATCGCGGTCAGCACGTATTTTTATGCGTACGGTAACTTTATCGCCTACTTTTATCATAGCATTGGAAGTGATTTCTTTCAATACAGGCCCGGTGGGTGAATTAGTTTTTACAAATAACTGCTTATTGATTTTTACGCTTGTTTCTGCCGATGTAATTTTATCTAATTGCTCAAAATATTGCCAATAAGCAGCGCCCCAAGCTATGTTGGCATTAGGATTGTTTACCGTTATCTTACCCATCTCGGATTTTACCTCTTCTCCCTTCCACGATGTTTTGAAGTAGCCTGTTCCGGCCTCCGGCCGATTGGCAACATCTAAGGCATAGGGGTCAATTTTTTTGCCGCCAAGGGTGATTTCGCATAATTGATCACTGCTTAAAATACTATGCGGCGAAACTTTTTGCCCGGCTTGCGTAGCAGGCGATATCAACAAGGCATACACCGCCTCGGCTGTAGCCTTGGTGGTTTTCCAATCGGTGGTTTGCTTCTGTTTAAGCAGCCAAGTTTTCATATCGTTCACCGCTTTGGCGTCGTTCCCTATTTCATTGAACAGTTCAATCATCAGCGCTTGTGTTTCAATAGGCGCCTGATACCACCAGCCACGATTTTCATTACGCCAGTACATACCCATCTCCTCGCTATGCAAGGCTGTTTCGCTAAACGAGCGCAGGATTAGTTGTGCTGTTTTGCCATCATCGTAGCGATGCAGGGACAATGCCAGCATACCTTTCATATAGTTGTTCTGCTTTGTCCAGTAAGTTGCCGCCTGTGTTTTATAGAAACTCAGCGCCTCTTGCGTTGCTTGTGGAACAGGGAAATCTTTCAAAAAGAAACTACGGGCATATAGATAATGTATAGCCAAATAATTCAGATGCTCCTCTTTCTTATAATCCTGTTTATTCTTTTCTGCCTGTTTTTTCAATTCCTTCAAATCTTCCGCCAAACGTTCATCTATATATTTAATCGCCTTGCGCAACATGTTGTCAGATGCTTTGGTTGGCACAGTCATTTTGCGCAGATGTCCGATACCTGCTACTATATGCTGCGTAATATAACGGTCGTCGCGGCCGCCGCGGAACCAGGGGAAGCCGCCGTTAGATGCTTGCGCTTCTTCCAACTTACGCAAGGCCGAAGCCATTTCGCTGCTCATGCGGTTCAAGTCGAATAACAAAGCCACTCTCTGTTTGCGTTCTCCCTCATTGTGCGCTGCACGCACCCAGGGCGTTTCTTCCAACAGGAGCGATTTCAGTTCCTCGTTCTTTTCCAAATTCGACAATAAGGCATTGGGCTGATAGTTTCGCCAAATGTCAAACACCTGCTTAATTTTCGGGTCGCTGTTTACAATATAGGCAGCAATACTATTGGCATAGTAGCGGGCAAACACCTGCTCGGCACATTCGTAAGGATACTCCATGATGTAAGGCAGGGCTTGCACCGCATACCAGGCGGGATTGGAAGTAAACTCAATGGTGTAAGCATGATTTCTCAAAGTCTTGCTATTGTTTTGCAGGAGCTTTGTGAATTCATACGATTTGCTTTGATTAGCGCCAATGGGCAGCGGCAGGCTTTCGGTTACCAACATACGGTTAGTTAATACGGGAATGGTGCTTTCTTCACCATCAGAAGCCCCACCCCGGCCCTCTCCCAAGGGGAGGGAGGTGGCTACAATGCGGTAAGTAACCGCTTGCAGGCCTTCGGGTATGTATAATTTCCAACTTAGCAATTTGTTTTCGCCATCGTCCAAATTTGTGGTTGGTGTCAGTTCTTCGCCTTTGAGAATAAGGGACACAGGGTGCATAGTCAAAGCGTCGAAAAATTCCAACTGTGTTTTCACTCTTAAGGATTGCCCCGAAATATTCGATAATTTGGTGCTGAAATAAATGGTATCGTTTTCACGGAAGAAACGCGGTGCATTCGTGAAAATCATCAGGTCTTTTTGGGTTACTAATTCTTTGCTTATACTTCCTACTTTTAAGTCCTGGGTCCAGGCTAAGCCTTGCATTTTCCAACGGGTTAGGGCTTCGGGAATGGTAAAACTGACAACCGTTTCGCCCTTTTCATTGGTTTTTAGTTGCGGATAAAAGAAGGCGGTTTCATTGAAGTTTTTACGGATTTGTACGGGTTGCTGTACGTTTTCCTGTACAGGTTCTTGCACAGATTCTTCTGTGGGCGCTACTGACGGAGCTGGGGCTGCTTCTGCAGACATTTCTGCATCAAAAAATCCTTTATTGTCGGCTACTGACTCACGTGCCGCAACTGCCCCTGTAACTGCTCTACTTCTGGTAATTCCATAAGCCACTACCGTAACTTCATCAAGTCGAGTTGCATAATTTGGTTCCCAGACATATGCCCACGGCAAACGCAACTTATCATATAAACGCACAGGCGCTTCCATCCATTTATAATTCGAATTTTTCACTGTATTTTGTCCAATACGGAAAGAAGCATCTGTAGTCCATGAGGGAGTGATATATTTACTTGGCCAGGGGAAGAAACTCCAACTATGCGGCACAAAGGCATCTAAGGAAGCATCATACATTGAAGTTAGTAATTCGGCTAATACCGCATCGCCTTGTTTGTCTTTAATCGTGATGCGCCACTCTTCTTCCTGCCCGGGCTGCAACTTGTCGCGGAAAGTAGCTAATTCAACATCTAACTTTTTATTATCGTAAGGAACATTAATGGTTTTAGTGTTTGCATACACGCGATTATCTTTCACAAAAAACACAGTTATTCCAAAATTCCCGCGATAGGATTCCAATACCGGAATCTCAATAATTTTCTGTTCATTATTCAATGTTATATACTGTCGTTTTGAGATTTTGTTTTCTTCATTCACCTCAAGCAGTACTCTCACATTTTTGCAAGCACTGCCTAAGGCTACTTTTACTATCTCACCCGACTGGACAGTGTTGCCAAATATCTCAAGCCAGGCAATTTCATTAGCAGGAACTATTTTTTGCGCCGTAGAAAATCCGGTAACAATAGAGGTTAATTCCACCGGTTGGCCAAAGGCATCGCAAGTTTTTAATTCTACTAAATATTTTCCGGCTTCCCATTTTTTAGCATCGGTTACGGTGTATTGGCTGTTGTTTTGGGTATCGAATGGGAGGGTATATACAGCCTGTTCTTTTTCCCAATTGGCTACATCATCTTCGTTGTCGTAAACGCTGAGGGGAAACGTTTTTTCAAATTCCGTTCGCGATACTATAAATTGGTCTGGGCGCTGCCAGTTGCGCTTTTGCAATATGCGCACCGGCTCCCGCAATTTCCAAATAGTAAGCGTACCTTTTGCTGGTTGTGGTTGTCCGTTTAAATTTGTAGTGTTAATCGTAATATTTTCCCATTCATCAATATTAATTTTTTCGGGAATATCTGTAGCAACCAATAATGATTGATAGCCTACAGCCACTATTGTTTGTGCCTCGTGTGTTTCTCCATTGATGTCGCTTACTATTGCAGACACTGTATAATGGAACACAGGTAAATCTTTTTCGGGAATCGTAACATCGGGAATCGCCGTAAAGGAAATATCAAAAGAGCCGTCGGCTTTGGTTTCCAATGTCCCATTGGTAATTTCCTGCGCCGGCGAATGAGGAATTGGCCCCCACCACCAACGCCAATAAGGATAGCGCGCCTGCCGCGTTACCCTGTAAGTTACCTTGGCATCGCTGAGCGCATTGCCTGCATAAGCTTTTGCTGTGCCGGTTACGGTAAGCTGCTCGTTCAGGCGGTAGCTGCCTGCTACCGGCGCAAAGTTTACTTCAAACTTCGGACGTTTGTATTCCTCTACCCGAATTGAGGCGGAGCCGTTGGCGCCCTGTGACTGAATGGTCATCACACCGGTTAAGCCGCTTGATGGAATGATAAAATTACCTGCAAAGGAGCCAAATTCATTGGTAACCACTTCCTGCTCTGCCACCTTTTCATAATTAACATTATAAAAAAAGATTTTTTGCTTATGATTTTTTACAATCTCCGTTTTTTCCGACTGATATTCGTAAGTCTTCAATACAATTCCTTTGAAATAGACGGTTTGTCCGGGGCGGTATATGGCGCGGTCGGTAAAAAAAGTAGTATTAGTATAGGTTCTATTCATATCGCTGTTGCCATACATATACAAATTGTCAGCTTGTACATAACAGTCTTTCCCATACGTAGCTAATAGGCCTAAGCTAATATAAACATCAGTAGGAGGAAGTGTAATTATACCCTGCAAATTAGTAGTTAATTCATCACGATATGTTGTTTCATAACAGCGCTTATCATAATTATAAATCTGAGCAAATGTTTGCACCTGCACTCCCTGTATGGGCTGTCCGGTTTCGCGATGCAGCACCATTACTTCCATATCGCCCTGCGTTTTATTTTGTCGAACGAGGCTAAGGTTTGTCGCGAAAAATTTATTTTCACTCCAAAGAATCGATTTGTCGGTGAACAAGCCATCAATGGAAGTGAGTACCGCATAATAGCCCTCTTTCAGTTCCGGCAGGGCTAATTCCACAGTATGTTTTTGGTAGTCGCTAAGTTCTGGCAAGTCCACGTTCCAACTATGTATTGCTTTTGCCTTTGCATAATAGTCGTCCTGCTTTTCATCTACTCGCGTATTTAAGGCTTCTTTGTAGTCCAAAGCCACTATTTTAAAGAATATTTTTTTAACATTTTGGTATTGAAGGCTTGCTAATACAGGCATGTTCGGCAAAACCGCATTATCCATCGTAAACGTGATATTCGGCCTTTCGATTTCATTTTTTAAGACGAGGCAACTTTCTGCACCAAAACTTTTTGGGAATCGCGCTATGGCTTTTTCAATTAATGCCATGGCTTCTTTTTTCTTCCACTGTACCTCCGGCTTGGTAAAGGGATGGTAAGCATCGCCTTGTTGTTTGTAGTAACGTGCTATACGGAACAAAACCTCCGTAGATGACGGATGTTTTACATATAGATTATCCAAATGCTGTAATGCAGCCAAATACAAGCTGTCTTTATGAGCTAAAGAAGCCTGCGCATACACCATATCCAAGCGTTGCAAATCGGCATCAAGCAAAGCCGTAGGATCAGCATCCTCCAAGTGGAAAGCAATGATTTGCTGCAGGTATTTCAAGGCTTGGTATTTAAATGAAATAGTGTCGAGTGTGGTGATAATTAATGAAGAAAAAGCAGATGCAGGAGCAAAATAATCTTCATTATTAACCACAAACTGGTCGGCGGGTTGCAGCAGGTTTGCATCGTTGTTATTGTAAAATTCTACAGCACGGAAGGCTAAAAAATCGAAGAGCGTAGGGCGGTATTTCTCCGACTCTTTTTGTTTTTCCAATACTGCCTTGTAATCATTAATTTTGATTTTTTGCAAATCGCGGGCATTAGCCAAGGATGCGGCGTAATGCTCTTCACATTTAGCTACCAGCAAGCGCAAATCCCAAGTGCGGACATCATTGGGTTGCACTTCGGTTGCCGTATGATTATTAAAACTCCAACGGTTTTGTTGGTAATAATTCCAGTATTGCTCGGCAACAATACTGTGCAAAATGTTTTTTGTTGGAACAACTGTAGTGGGAATTAATGCTTCCAATTCTTCTATGATTTTCACGAAAGATTCTTCTTCGTACATTCTTTTCAGCACCATACGATACATGCAAGCTTTTACGAACTGCGGCTGATTATTCTGCGCACTGGTTTCAGTATGTATTTTATCTACAATGATTTGCGCCGACTGTGGCTGATCAAAACCCATCAGGCTATCGATTTGCCGCCATTCTTTGGCATAATCTTTCTGTGCCCACAGGCTAAAGGACACCAAACATAAGGCTATTGCAATAAGTATTTTTTTCATATTGTTGATTTGTTTATTTTCCGTGAAGCGTGAAACGGTTTGTGAGTTACAAATATTAAATCTTTAAATTCTTAAATTAGGTATTAGGAGGGATTTGAGATATTCATTTTCAATTCTCAATTTTCAATTACCTTTGTACCCACCAGCGGACGCGTAGTTTTTGAGCCATACGCCTTACCGGCGCAGTGTAGCGTTCAATTTTTTCAGCATAAATATCGTTGATTTTGATTAGGATGCCGGTTTCTTCAACTCCTCCGAAACCAGGGTTGATAGCGGTTCCGAACACTTTCATCGAGGGCGAAAGTTTCATATAAGAATTAATCAAGGGGGGAATATTTTCGCCCATAGCACGTATTGTTTTCGACAAAATGACGTAATCTTCTTTATAGTCGGTTCCAACAAAAATTTTCCGCATCCGTTCCTCATCTATATTAGTTTCCAAAGGATGAATGGGAACAACTAACTTGTCGTGGTCGGCAAAATGTTTACGCAGGAAATACAACAGTATATTACGGGCTTCGGTATTGTACGTGGTATACATGGTTACCTTTCCGAGAAAATAATTTACTTCGGGATAACGCAATACCAAAGCGCCAAGGCCATCCCAAAGGTTATCGAGGGCATATAAGCCTTTACTGCGCAATTGTGTACTCTGGTAGTTCGGCTGAACAAAAGAACGTCCCAATTCAATGGTTCGCGGAAGATATTTATCCACAAATTTTTCAGAAAAAGTAAATAACTCCGATGTTGCCAATTCATCTTCTTTCACCACGCCAGCATAAATATAACGATAACCGCCTAATATTTCTTTAGCCCTCGAATTCCATACAATAAGTTGTTTATAGGGGTTTTCGTTCGTATCGAAAACATCAATATCCATACTTTTGCCGGTGCCGCCGCCGGCAGCGCGAAAAGTAATTTCGCGCAAACGGCCAATTTCGCGCATCACGTTGGGGGAGTCATGGGCGGTTACTACATAAAGTTTATTACCACCGTTATTAGTATAGCGAACAAATTTTTCGGGAGTTAGTTCCCGCACTAATGTTTTTTTAGGTACAGGGGCAATTACGGCTTCCATATTATCTTGGTTTTAATGCATAAGTCTTTTCACGTACCACTTTTGTCCATTCGTCTAAAGTC
>JAIRUB010000225.1 GCA_031254635.1 Prevotellaceae bacterium
ATGAAGGTTATGATTTGGTTTGCGGTTCTCGCTACATGAAAGGTGGCAAACAGCATGGCGGTCCCTTTCTGAAAGGGCTGTTTGCAAGAATAGCAGGAGTATCGCTGCATTGGTTAACACGCATTCCCACACACGATGTTTCCAATAGTTTTAAGATGTACCGTAAAACTATGCTGGATGACATTCCTGTTGAAAGTAACGGAGGCTTTGAAATAGGAATGGAAATCGTGGTTAAAGCATATACCGCCGGTTATAAAATTACGGAAATCCCCTCCGAGTGGTATGATAGAACTACGGGGAAGTCTAACTTCAAATTGTGGACTTGGTTGCCGCATTATTTACATTGGTATTGGTTGTGTGTAAGAAATACATGGTTCAGAAAAACAAAATAGTATGAAAAGAAAAATCTTATTATTTATTATTGCGCTTGTCCCGGCAGTTATAGGCTTGACCTACATTTGCAACTATGGGGTAAGTGTTCCTTTTTTGGATGAGTGGGAGATGGTTGCTTTTTCTCAACAGATGGAAACCGGCGGTCTGCAATTCTCCGATTTATACGCTCAACATAACGAGCACCGAATATTATTTGCCCGTTTGGCTTATTTAGCTATAGTTTCTTTGACGAATTATAATACAGTGGCGCTGATGTTATTTTCGTTTTTGATGATATCACTTTCTACGTTTTTAATAGTGAATTATATCGGTCGGCGGTATGCTGTTCCGTTTAATAAATGTTGTTTATTTGCAGCTGTAATCTCATTCCTTACATACAGTCTGGCACAATACGAGAATTTATTGTGGGGTTTTCAGATAGGATTTAACATGGTATTGCTCCTTTCTGTGTTGTCCTTTTATTTTCTTTATTTGTCATTCGAAGCAAAAGAAGCAAAACGGCGTTGGTTCTTTTTGGGCTTAGCCTTGGTATTTGCCGTTATAGATTCTTTTTCGCACAGTCAAGGCTTGATTACATGGATTACGGCAGCAATATTAATGCTGTTGATATTCCGTCGGAAAGTGCTTAAATCGCCTTATTTCCTTGCGTGGTGCGGTATGGCTATTTTAACATGGGGCATTTATTTTTATCAATATGCCAAGCCGGAACATCACCCAAGTCTTACTTATTTACTTGACGAACCGGTCGTGTTTATACAATACTTCCTTTCTATATTGGGTAATTCCATTGCGGGAAGTTTACAATCCATGGTCGTGGTCTTCGGTTTATTCATTCTTTTCTTTTTCTTTGTGGCTGTAACAATTATATGGAAAAGAAAACAACTCTCGTCTTATTTCTTTCCGATAGCATTGACATTGAACAGTCTGTTCATATTGGGCAGTATTGCTTTGGGAAGAGCCGGATTTGGCGTAGAGCAATCTTTGGCTTCGCGTTATGTTTCATTTTCTTTATATGCTGTAATTGGGTTGTGTTTACTATGGATGGAATTAAAAGACCTGCGTACAACGAAAAATGTTGTCAAAAAAACGGCTAAAATAACTGTGAAAGAGAAAAATATTATAAAAAATACGGCTAAAGTAATTGTAGGTATAATAATCTTTACTATTCCTTTTAACCTTTATGAAGGCATTAGGAAAGGCGGGGAAATGAAAAAAGACAGGGAATATTCCGTCTATCTTTTATCGACAATAGATCAGCAGCCGAACAGGTTGTTACAGCGAATGTATCCTTGGCCTGACAAGTTGAGGGAGCGTGCGGTTTATTTACAAGAACATAAATTGAATGTTTTTCATGCTAACCAATATGAGGTGCCGGCCTTGTTGTTTAATGATAGTTTAGCGCAGAAAAATAATGATATATTGACTTTTGATCCTAATACAATACAAAGCCTTGATGACTTTTGGGTTATCTTGCGGCCTCTTGTTAAACCTCAATATAGAAAGGAAGTTGCAAATTTATACGTGGATGTTAATGGTGTGGTATTCCCTATTTATACAGCACCCGATAGGCATAACAAGCCGGCTGATTATAACATGATTTATGATATATCGGCTATTTCATTGAATATTCTACCGCAAGAATTACTTCAGGTAAAGTTCAAAGCGCTGTCGGCCGATGCTTCTTTTTATTATGAAATAGACCCCGACTGGAAATATCAGCGATCGCAGTGATGGATAAAGGTTGAAAGGTAATAAGTAGTTAGAATGGAAAGTTTGCTTCACAATAGATTATTCTCTTACATAATGTAGCATTTCGATCGGTAAGACAATAGACAATTCAACGAGTCCTCTGACTTCGCCATGCTCGCGCCAAGGCATCTGGTGAATGATTTTTTTAAGCCCTGCTTTTTCAATGGTATAAGTGTTGCTTTCGCCTTTATGGAGCATATCAACAATCTTTTCCCAAGAACCCGGAGAATGACAATCCTTGAGGTTTTTCCCTAATAAATCGCCATATTTAGCAAAAGTTTGTTTTGCTTTTTCATTGCAATAAACCACTGTACCCTCAAGGTCGCATACTGTTACTGCACAATCGGTATCATTAAAATAGTCAATCATTGGTTATAGTTTGTAATTTACAGATTATATACTGAATTATGGTAAACGGTTTAACCATTTGGCAAAAAACACATCATATACATAATATACGCCATTTTCTTCGTTAATCATTTCTTTTTCCGTAAGTGATTTTATGGCACGATGTACAGAACTAGCCTGTTTTAGTTTGTGGGTGCTAATGAATTCTGCACTTGTAAGTTGCTTTACGCCATCTTCGCGAGCTAAAGCTTTCAGAAGTTGAAATTGGTAAGGCGTTAATAATTTTCTATAACCATAATAAATATATTCCCTTTCTTCCAAAATCAGTCGGTGGGCCATATCTATAAGTTCTTTGTTAACCTTTTTTCTTTTGCAAATAATAAAATACATTGTGAATCAATCCTGTTTTTCCGATTCTTCTCGCCGATAGTAGTGTTAGATTGCGGCCGTTAATCATTGCATTGGAAATTTTTTTAGTTTCCTCTTTCCTATTGCAAAAATAATCAGGTGAGTGATATCCTGATCTTAAAAATGGGTTATCCGGGGTTATCATTGTTGTAATTATTTTATTTTCAATTATTTATTTTTCCCACATTTTGCGTAACGCATTTTGCGTAACACATTTTGCGTAACACAAAGGTAATACTTTATTTTTATTCCCAAAACATCACATCCGCTCCGGCACCTCAATACCCAAAATCCCCATTCCTGTTTTGATGACACCTGACACTTGTTGAATCAGCATGATTCGCTGCGACTTAATAGCCTCATCGGGCTCTTTCAAAACGGTTACATCATGGTAATATTGGTTGAATTCTTTTGCTAATTCGTAAATGTAGTTGGCAAGTAGGGCGGGGGAGTGGTTGGCTCCAGCTTCTTTGATGACTTCCGGGAATGCCGTTAGCTGCTTTATTAATTCCACTTCTTTCTCATTAAGCAAAGCATCGTATAGTTCTACTTTCAATCCCTGCTCCTCTGCTTTGCGCAACACCGAGCGGATGCGTGCATGGGTGTATTGTATGAAAGGTCCTGTGTTGCCATTGAAATCAATAGACTCCTTTGGATCAAAGAGCATGGTTTTTTTAGGGTCAACTTTTAGTATAAAATACTTTAGTGCGCCTAAGCCTAACATGCTGAAGAGTTGTTCCTGTTCTTCGGGTGGTATATTATCCAATTTGCCTAATTCCGTTGAAGTTTCACGGGCAGTCCTTATCATGCTGTCAATCAGCTCGTCGGCATCCACTACCGTCCCTTCGCGCGATTTCATCTTTCCTTCTGGCAGTTCCACCATGCCGTAGGATAAGTGGTACATCATGTCGGACTGCGCTCTGCCAAGTTTGCCCAATATCAACTTCAGTACTTTGAAATGATATTCCTGCTCATTGCCTACTACATAAATCAATTCATTGAGCGGATATTCTTCGAATCGTTGCAGGGCTGTGCCTAAGTCCTGCGTCATATATACCGATGTGCCATCGGCGCGGAGCAACAGTTTTTGGTCTAAACCATCAGCAGTCAAATCAATCCATATTGAGCCATCATCTTTCTTGAAAAATACGCCTTTTTCCACTCCTTCTTCTACAATTTTTTTCCCAAGAAGATAGGTGTCCGATTCGTAATATGTCTTATCAAAACTAACGCCCATTAATTTATAGGTAATGTCGAAGCCTTCGTACACCCAAGCATTCATGGTTTTCCATAAATCTACCACTGCTTTATCGCCCTGTTCCCATTTACGCAGCATTTCTTGCGCTTCAATGATGAGGAGCGCTTGTTTGGCGGCTTCATCCTCGCTTTTACCCTGAGCTATCAGCTCGTTTTGCTGTTGTTTGTACGCCTTGTCGAATGCTACATAGTATTTGCCAACCAAGTGGTCGCCTTTCATGCCGGAGCTTTGAGGAGTTTCGTCATTGCCCCATTTCTGCCATGCCAACATCGATTTGCAGATATGAATACCACGGTCGTTCACAAGGTTTACTTTGATTACTTTGTGCCCATTGGCTTCAAGCAGCTTCGCAACCGAATAGCCGAGCAGGTTGTTGCGGATATGCCCGAGGTGAAGCGGCTTGTTCGTGTTGGGCGAGGAATATTCAACCATTACAGTTTTTCCGGAAGAAGGGTAAAATCCGTAATTAGCAGTTTCGATTATCGTTTGCAATTGTTTTAGCCAAAAGGCAGGCGTCAACTTGATGTTAAGAAAACCTTTTACTACATTAACACTTTCAATTTCTTTGCAATCTTCCTTAATCCATGCGCCAATGGCCTCGCCTGTTTTTTCGGGCGATAGCTTGCTTATTTTCAATAAAGGAAACATTACGGCTGTAACATCGCCTGTAAAATCCTTGCGCGTAGCTTGCAGTTGCAGCAATGCTTCGGATAGCTCCTGATGGTACAGGTTTTTTACAGCTTCCGCTATTAGATTATTGATAAGTTGGTATGCAGTCATTTTCTCTTTTCTCTTCACGTCTAATGTTTCACGTTTCACTTAATATTTAGTTTCTGCTTTATTGCAGCGGGAAGGGCGTTTTTATGTACAAGTATGCTCATGGTTTTATACTTTACGAAAGCCTCAGAAGCGTACCAATGCCCCTTGTATGTGCCTGATTCGCCCCATGAGTTTTTAACCATATAATATTTTGTGCCTCTTTGGTCTTTGGCAATGCCGTAAATCAACATGCCATGGTCGTCGGTAGTTTCATAGTTATCGTAAGCAATCTGACGCATTTCTTGCGTAATGTTTTTTTCATGTCCCGGATTGTCTAATTTGTACAACTGGTCATCGCGTTCCTTTTGCGATAAGCCAAGCCATCTGGCCTGTTCGGAGTTCGACAGTTCCGTAAAATTAATGTCGGGAACAACGGCAATACCGTTGCGCGTAAAACCTTTTTCGCTCACATCGCTGCTCCAGGCAATAGTATAACCGTTATTGATAGCATTATCGAAAGTCTGCATCAATTCATCAAGAGGGATGTTATATGAAAGGTCCCAGCGCCAGTTGTCCTCTATTTCAATGGCAAACTGCGTATAGAAGAGATGATGGGTATATGAAGTCAATGACACATAATCATCAGGGTTAAAGCCTAAAGAAGCAGCAAAAGATTTCGGAGTATAAGATTTTTCATTGTAGGTAAAATTCGCAGGGATTTCACCTAAGTATGCATCTAAAATTCCCTTGAATCCGTTTTTCCATGCGGTAGATAATTTTCTGTTCGGATTTTTAATAAGGGCATTCACATAAGCGGAAGTTAACATATCTAATTCTCCATGTACGTGTTGTTCTTCGCCATAATTAAGCCCCTGCATGGCTTCCTGAGGAACAATACCGTACTCTCTGATAGCGTGCATTACATCTTCGGCCGAACCTCCGGCAGCAAAATTGCCCTTGCCTTGAAGGCGTACGTATTTAACGGCTTTTTCAACATAGTTGTTGTAAACAACAAACATTTCGGAAAGATTATACTCGCCCTTGCCCATGCGCAGCAATTCAGCCTCTACCATAGCGAGTGTAGAAAAACTCCAACAGGTTCCGGAACGGAATTGGTCTTTTATGGGAGTTATTTTCAGCTCTTTAACGGTGGTAAATTGGTATCCGGTGCTGTCTTTAGCTTCTTGAGCCAAAGCCAATCCGCAATAACCCACACATGCCAATAATACAAATAGTTTTTTCATAATGCCGATGATTTAAGTTTGATATAAACAACAAAGATAGAAAATAATAATGATTAGTGATTAGTGATTGACACCTTATAGACTTTATAACTTTTAACTTTATAAACTTTATCGTACCTTTGCATCCACATTAACTTATTAACTTGTTAACTTATTAACTATTTGAATATCAACTTACAAGGTATGGAATTTTACGCCTACCACGGTCATTTGCCCGAAGAACGGATTATCGGTCAGTATTTTTATGTGGATGTAGCTGTTGAGGCTGCTATTGACAAGGCTATGGAAACCGATAATTTAGAGGATACTGTTAATTATCAGACAATTTACGATATTGTTAAGCGAGAAATGACGATACCCTCTCATTTATTGGAACATATAGCAGGGCGGATTGTTCGTGCCTTAAAGGCTGAGCTTTCGGCTATAAATAGGGTAGAAGTACGTATCCGGAAAAATAATCCCCCTTTGGGTGGAAAAGTTAAATATGCTGAAATACAAGTTATTAAATAGACTTAACGACTATTTTTTTTTAAAAAGCCACAAAATGACTCTTATTTTTTTGCAGGGTAACAAAAATTTCCTATCTTTGCGCTCCATTTTGCGTAAGAATGTGAATGTTCATTGAAGCTATGCCGATGTAGCTCAGTTGGCCAGAGCAGCTGATTTGTAATCAGCTGGTCGGGGGTTCGAATCCCTCCATCGGCTCAAACTTATGGCCGATTGGCAAGGGTTGTAAGTGCGTGTAATTGAAATATTGAATGGAATTGGGGAGATACCAAAGTGGCCAACTGGGGCAGACTGTAACTCTGCTAGCGTAATGCTTTCGTAGGTTCGAATCCTGCTCTCCCCACTAAGTTTTGCGGAAGTAGCTCAGTCGGTAGAGCATCAGCCTTCCAAGCTGAGGGTCGCGGGTTCGAACCTCGTCTTCCGCTCCAAGACAGGCCAGCGTAGCTCAGAGGTAGAGTACTTCCTTGGTAAGGAAGGGGTCATGGGTTCAATTCCCATCGCCGGCTCAAAAACGATAAAGCGCAGGTAATAGCTGTCCTTTATCAAAGAATATAAGTGTTAAAAATTAACTTTTAAAATTATAAAATTATGGCAAAAGAAACGTTCAAAAGGGATAAGCCCCACGTGAACATTGGAACCATCGGTCACGTTGACCATGGAAAAACTACTTTGACTGCTGCAATTACTATGGTACTTGCTTCTAAAGGTCTTTCTGAAGTGCGTTCGTTCGATTCAATTGACAACGCTCCTGAAGAAAAAGAACGTGGTATTACGATTAACACCTCGCACGTAGAGTATCAAACAGCTAACCGCCACTATGCACACGTTGACTGTCCGGGTCACGCCGACTATGTGAAGAACATGGTTACTGGCGCTGCCCAGATGGACGGGGCTATCATCGTGGTTGCCGCCACCGACGGTCCGATGCCG
>JAIRUB010000231.1 GCA_031254635.1 Prevotellaceae bacterium
CGTAGGCTTGTCGCTCATTATTGAATATTCTTTCGGTATTAAAACAATTATTTCCATAATATCTGTGTTAATTGCCTTTGGCGTGTCAGCGGCTGTAGGAATTATTTTCGGTTATGCACCGGCCAAGCGCGCCGCTGAACGGGATCCGATTGAGTCGCTGAGATACGAGTAATAATGGTTAATGAACAATGAACAATGAACAATGAACAATGAATAATGAATAATGAATAATGAACAATATCGTTAAATGTTAATCGTAAAACGTGAAACGTGAAACGACAAGCAATCAACAAAACAAATCGTTTAACGTTTTACCTTTAACGTCTCACGACAAATAAACAAATAAACAAAAATGAAAAACCGCTTACTGCCTGCTGTTTACTGCCTACTGCTTACTGCCTACTGCCTACTGCCTACTGCCACTTGCTTTGCGCAGCAGGAAAAGTTTGAATACACACTCACGCTGGAAGAGGTGATAGCCTTAGCGCAGGACCAGTCGTTAGATGCTATTCGCACAAGGAACACCTTTTTGGCAAGCTATTGGCAAAACAGAACCTATAAGGCCAATTATTTGCCCAGCTTAAGTTTAACCGGCTCGTTGCCTAATTTTAGAAGACAAATTAGAGAAATTGAATACTCGGTAAAGGATACGACTACGGGTATGACCTCTATTTTTAAAGATTATTCTACCGATTTTTCCAATAATATTTCCGGAACTTTAGCAATTGAGCAAAATTTACCTACCGGAGGACGTATCTCACTATATTCTTCCTTAGAAATGACCGATAGATACCAGGATAATTTTTCCAATCATTTATCGCGCAATTTTTTATCAACACCCATCAATATCAGTTTTACCCAGTCGATTTTCGGAGTGAACAATTATAAGTGGGACCGCAAAATTGAACCGTTGAAATATGAGGAGGCTAAGCGAACTTACCTGCGGCAGATGGAGGAGGTGTCAATTAGGGGCATTCGCTATTTCTTTGATTATGCAAGCGCTATACAAAATTTGGCCATCTCGGAATTTAATTATGCTAATAACGATACCTTGTATAAAATAGCTCGAGGCCGTTATAATTTGGGTACTATAGGAGAAAATGATTTATTGCAATCGGAGTTAAATTTTTTGAATGCAGGTTCCTCACTTAATGAGGCGCAATTGTCAAAAGAGTCTGCTCAGAACAGACTACGTTCTTTCCTTGGATTTAACGAACTTGTTACTGTTGAAATCATTATTCCCACAGATGTTCCACGCATTTTTTTGGACTTGGAACAAGTACTGATGTGGGCCAAAAAGAACAATCCCGATTTGTTGGCCTATCAACGTCAATTGCTTGAAGCCGAAAGACGGGTAGCCGAAGAAACTGCAGCAACAGGATTTCAAGCTAACCTGAATGCCTCTTTCGGGCTAAACCAATCAGCACCCACTATAGAAGGCGCTTATAGAGATCCGTATGATGCAGAAACCGTAAGGATTACTTTGGGTATTCCTATACTTGATTGGGGGCGTGGAAAGGGCCGGGTACGTATGGCTAAATCAAACCAAGCAATAGTGAAGAATCAGGTAGAACAGGATTACGCCGACTTTGAGCAGGATGTGGTATTGAAAGTTCGTCAATTTAATATGCAGGATGTTCAGTTCCAAATAGCTGCCAAGAGCGATACTATTGCCCAAAAACGCTATGAGGTGTCGAAACAGCGCTTCCTGATTGATAAAATCACCATTACCGACATGAACAACGCGCAGATGGACCGCGACCGCTCACAGCAAAACTATGTGAGTGCCCTGCGTAATTACTGGAATTTCTATTTCACCATTCGCCAACTGTCCTTGTACGATTATATCAACGGTAAACCTTTGGAAACAGACTTTGACCAGTTGGTGAAGTAGGGTTATAAAACGCGCTGCACTCTTGGCAGTCCCAACAGGATTCGAACCTGTGACCCACAGATTAGAAATCTGTTGCTCTATCCAACTGAGCTATGGGACCATAAAATGAGATGCAAAGTTAAGCAAAAATCCGGAACTTTGCCAAATGCCACTTCTGTAAACGGTATGCCAAGGCAACACCCAATACACCAAAGCCATACTTCATACTTCTGCGGATATTGATAGACGAGGCCTCTCTAAAATACTTGGTAGGGCAAGTCATCTCGGCAATTTCAAAACCCTTAAAAAAAAGCTGAGCTAACATCTGGTTGTCGAAGACAAAATCTTCTGAATTAGCGTGATAATCAACAACCTGCAAGGCTTCTTTAGAAAAAGCGCGGTAGCCGGTATGGTACTCGCTCAATTTTTGACGCATCAAAAAATTCTGTGTTAAAGTAAGTATCCGATTGGCAATGTATTTATAAACAGGCATTCCTCCACGCAAGGCGCCCCGTCCCAAAATCCGTGAGCCTAATACCACAGGATATACTTCATGAGCTATCATATACGACATGGAATGAAGGAGTTTCGGTGTGTACTGGTAATCAGGATGCAACATGATGACGATATCGGAATTTAATTCCAACGCTTTGTCATAGCAAGTTTTCTGGTTTCCGCCATAACCGCGGTTTTTTTCGTGCTTTATGATATGCTTTATACCCAATTCCTGTGCCTTCCCTACCGTATTATCGCGACTATTGTCATCGACCAATATAACATGGTCAATAATATCAAAAGGGATTTCATTATAAGTCCGCTCCAATGTTAATTCGGCGTTATATGCCGGTAGAACAACCGTTATTGTTTTGTTATGTATCATAAGTTATTTATCATATCAATAGTCAACAAATAATGCTTTAATTCTTCTACAAAAAGATCGGGTTTAGCGCTGCCATTCGATAAAATAAAGTCGTAAGGGTGACCGGGATACGAATAGCGTCCTACTTTCATCTTAGCTAAAGAAAGTAGTGGTAAATACCGCATAATAGGAATATTTGTTATCGAAAAATCAATTAAAATATCAAAATTTTGATTAATAAAAACATTAGCTTCAGCTGATAGGCATTTGCAGTACCAATTCACTTCGTGCTTGTTAAAATACCGGATATAGGGATTGCCAACAAGTTTCGATGGTATTTCTTTATCCAAATAACATGCCAGTGCCTTGCATTGAATATTTTTAGCCGACAGAAATGTCTTTAACTCTTCTACTGCTTGGAAGACTAAGTGGTCGTACACAAATATAATACCGACGGTTTTTGCTGTGTTAAAATTAAAAAAACCTTTATTACGCTTACGCGTCTTCATGCTTTTACGTAGATTCCTTTTGACAACCCATTTTTTGACTGCTTTAAACATAATCAAATCCAATTTAAAATTTTATATAAATCATAATTTTCTGGATCGGGCACATATTTCTTTGCTGCCTCATAATCGTCAGGGGTTATA
>JAIRUB010000014.1 GCA_031254635.1 Prevotellaceae bacterium
GAAAACAAGAGTATTAAGATTGGTATTAGCATTCTGCTTGATTGTGGCAGTTTTGCCTACAGCAGGTTTTGCAGCTTCTGTTGAGAAATCACAATTTGCATCCATTGCAGTAGGGGATTATGGGCTACAAGGAATTGGTCCTCACACGCTTGCTGTTAAAAGTGACGGCAGCTTATGGGCGTGGGGAGAAAATGAATCGGGCCAGCTCGGTGATGGCACAACCATAGACCGCCTAACCCCCATAAAGATAATGGATGGCGTGGCTTCCGTTACAGCATATAGCGGGCATAGCATGGCCATAAAAACTATTCAACCCCAACGCCTCACTGACCCGCGAGCAAGCGGCAGCCATGCTAGCTCGTTTGGCTAACGCTGCTGGCAAACCTTTGCCCAAAAAGGAAACCACCTTCAGTGATAAGGCCAATATATCAGCTTGGGCGTTGGAACCTGTAGGCCAAATGCAGGCTGCCGACATAATGAACGACACAAATGTAGATAAATTCCCCCCCATCGGCCCATATACCAGGGAACAGAGTATTGTCACGGCGCAGAGAATGTACGACATTTTACGCTAGAGCAGTGCTTTAGATGATGGTTACGACAAAAAAGCAGGGCCGGCTTTTTTGTTCGGCTGGACAGCTAATTTAACTAACCGAGGTAAACTAAATAACAATAGAATGGCGAGGGGCAGGCAGCAAACAGATGGCAATAAACTGTTATCCTAATAGCAATTGCAGGTAATTTTTGGGGCTGGAGGTGATTTCTAATGAAAAAATGTAAAAGGCATGGTCTAATTTTTGTCTTTATACTATGTTTCTTTTTTCTTGCAATACCAAATGCTGGATATGCTAATAGCCCAATGCCTGCAAAAAGTATAACAGCTGAGATAACAAACAACCCTGAAGCATCAGTGTATGCTGATTTACTTATTCAAATAAACCCGGAGTCTGCCGAATACACTGATTTTAATGAATCCAATGGGCAACTCTTTGATATTTCTTATAACTCAGCTATCGCCCAATATGCTGAGAACGGATTTGCCAGTTTTACTTTCCATTACCTCGGGTCTGCGTCGAATATAGTTTTATCTTCTAATGCTAACGGCTCTGACTACCTCTATGCCGATTTTACCAGGATAGCAAATGACGACTCACAGTTCAATAATATCTCTGCAAATTATCATGTTATGAAAATTGCTTTACTAGACAAATCCGGCAATATACTTAAAATTTCGGATGTACTGGATATTAATCCAAAAAAAACGGGATATTTTACCGGTCATCTTTACTATGATGCAAACAGCGGTGAGGCAAAAGCAGGCTATTTTGAAAGATCAGCGTTTTTTGGAGTCTTTTATCTTTTCTTGATCTTGTTTATTCCAATTGTTTTTCCAATTATTATCTCTATAGCAATTGAGTTGGTCATAGCGCTCCCATTTAGAATTAAGCCTGTCCGAAAAGTGCTTATTATGAACATAATCACCCAAATAATATTAGTGGTATTTATGTCCTTTTGCAGGTTACCATATATACAAACCCTGATTATTATAGAAATTTTTGTTTATTTAAGCGAATTTGGTGCTTACACCCTATTGTTTAAAAACATTTCCAAGTTAAGGCTCATGCTTTATACCATTTTTGCTAACACTGCATCGTTGGCTATTGGTATCTTACTTAACACATATGAGTTGTTATCAAGGCTTTAACTTTGTTCTTTCTCTGTTTTTATAAAACTATTGGTATTTCTTCAGAAGGGAGGCATGCAAATGTCCTGGTGCCCGAAATGTAGAAGTGAATATGATATGGATGGCATTGTTCAGTGTGCCAAATGTGGTGTTGCCCTGGTAGATGAATCACCGCCAGAGACAGAGGTGGAGAAAAAATTACTCAAGATAAGGCTGGCAACTTTTTTCAACTCCGAAATTGCTAAAAAGATAACAGGAAGTCTTTGGTTTTTCCTGTTAGCCTTACTCATTATTAATCTATTATTTTCCAACCCATGGTTTCCAAGCCTCCATAGAGTTCTAGTTCTTTGCAATTTTCCGTTATCCCTCAGAGAAATTATCAATGATGTGATACTTATTTCGCTATCATTCATGGTATTTGTATATTTTGTTCATCAAAAAAACCTACGCTCATACTTAACTGTAAGAAATGTGTTTATCATTATTGCTGTAGCAATGGGTATTTATTTATGTACTTTCTTTGGCAAGTACCTTTTCGCTATTGCTTATTCTGTTAGTAATAATGGGGTAACAACTGTACAGGGCAACATTTTTACAGGCATTATTTCGAGTGATTATTCGGGCTCTGGTGTTACTGATTGGAGTGTTTGGTCAGAAAGTGCTTTTTATGCTGTAATTGAATTAATATCGTTGTTTATTAATGTGCTCAGAATAATCGGGTTGATGACAATTTATCATTTTGCTATTGAAAGAGGAAGCTTGAGAAAATTGGTTTTTGGAAAATATTCATTAGAATTTTGGGGTTTAATAGTTTTTATATGGTTTATTAATTGCTTGGGTACGCATATTTCTTTACAAACGGATATTTTTATCCATATAACAACTATCATGGCTTTTATTTCATTAAAAATCTTAGGTCTTATTCCCATGGCTTATATGTTCATATACAGCAAAAATAGTAACAAGGAACAGCTATAGTTTATCAAAAACTGGAAAGGCGGTTGTTTTATGAAAAAAATAATGATTGCTTGCTCGATATTAATCCTATTGCTCCTGCTATTAGCCTCCCCCGGCTTAGCCGACCCAATCAAAAAGAACATCGAAGTTTCCTACAATAATATACAGCTCATCATCGACGGTACAAAAATCACCCCAAAAGACGTAAACGGAAATATCGTTGAGCCGTTCATCTATAACGGCACCACCTATTTACCGGTGCGGGCCGTAGGCGAAGCATTGGGCAAGACGGTGGATTGGGATGGAGCCACGCAGAC
>JAIRUB010000056.1 GCA_031254635.1 Prevotellaceae bacterium
GATGGCACAAAGATATAACAAGCAAATCAATTATGAGAAAATGTTGCAAAAAAACAGCCTGAAATTTGAGCACTTGAAGCCTTCGTCTATTTTTCAGCCTGAAATTTGGGCATTACTCCAATATTTTCAAAATGAATTTGTTGGGATTTGAATTTTATTTACTGAATAGCTCTAACAAATCCTCCACATATTCCCGTGTGTTGCTTAGACGGGGAACTTTGTTTTGCCCGCCTAACTTATTGCGGCTTTCCATCCATCTGTAAAAGGTGCCAACAGGAACAGCGTGTAATTGTAAGCGGCGCAACGTAGTGTTTTTAGCACGTTTAGCTTCGTAATCGGAATTTTCTGCACAAAGGGCGGCATCAAGCAAGTTAGCAAATTCTTCTACATCTTTGGGAGCTACGGTAAATTCAATGACCCACTCATGGGCACCTTTAGCAGAACTGTCCATGAAAATGGGCGCTACCGTGTAGTCGGTAATTTGTGCGCCGGTGGCTTCGCAAGCTCTATGTAGCGCGTTTTCTGCATTATCGATAATTAATTCTTCGCCAAATGTATTGATAAAATGGCGGGTGCGACCGGTGATTTTAATTTTGTGCGGATACAACGAAGTAAACATCGCCGTATCGCCTATAAGGTATCGCCATAATCCACCCGAAGTGCTTATGACAATAGCATAATTTATCCATTTTTTTGCGGTTTCTATGGTGTCTGGAGTATAATGACCATCTTGGGCATCCTGAAGCTTTCCGAGGGGAATAAACTCATAAAAAACGTCGTTTTCGGGTAAAAGTAACATAGAAGAATCAGCAGGGTCGTCCTGAAAGGCAAAAAAACCTTCGGAGGCGTTGTAAATATCCATGTAATGCATATTGTCCGACGGAATGAGTTCGCGGTATTGTTCACGGTAGGGTGTGAAACTGATGCCTCCGTGCATAAACAATTCCATATTTGGCCATAATTCAAGTAAATTTCTCTTTCCGCTAAATTCCAAAATTTTTTTCATAAGAACAAGATTCCAGGATGGAACACCGGCAAAAGAACTTACGTTTTGCTTACAAGCTTCGGCAGCAATGCGTTCTACTTTAGTTTCGAAGTCGGCAATGAGCGCAGTATTCCGCTTAGGAACGCGCTTAAATTCAGTATACCATGGAGAATTTTGAATCAGGATAGCCGAAAGATCGCCGTAGCGGATGTCGGCAGCTTGTTCATCGGGCTGGTGGCTGCCGCCAAGGGTCAACGTTTTGCCGGATAGCAATTTCGACTTCGGATAATTATGCAGATAAACACTGATTACATCTTTTGATCCTTTATAATGACAACGCTGCAAAACCTCCCTGCTTACCGGAATAAATTTACTTTTTCCGGCAGTAGTGCCGCTCGATTTGGCAAACCAACGTACAGGCGCATTCCATAGTATGTTTTGCTCCCCTTGCAACATCCGGTTAATGTAGGGCACAAAATCGTCGTACTCGTGAATGGGTACGTACTGCTGAAAATTGTCAATATGGCAAATCGTGTCGTACCTGTATTTCTGCCCGAAAAAGGTGTCACGGCCGGCTTTCAATAAACGCTTAAACACCCGCTGTTGTGCAGCCCATGGATTATTCCGACATGCCTCTATTTGCCGGAGGCGCGAAGTGGTAAGCAAACGAGTTAGGGTGGTAATCATTATTTGTTTAACTGTTTAATTGTTAAACTTTAAACTACATAGCCGTTTTAAACTGATTGAGAAAACGCACGTCGTTCTCGAAGTAGTGGCGCAGGTCTTTCACTTGCCATTTGAGCATGGCAATGCGCTCAATACCCATGCCGAAAGCAAAGCCGGTATATTTTTTGCTATCAATGCCCGAAGCTTCCAAAACATTGGGGTCAACCATGCCGCAACCCATGATTTCGAGCCATCCGGTATGCTTGCAGACATTGCAGCCCTTTCCTTTACAGATATTACAACTTACATCCACCTCGCCGCTGGGTTCGGTAAAAGGAAAATACGAGGGACGCAGTCGTGTTTGCACATCGGCGCCGAACATTTCGCGAGCAAAGTAAAGAATCGATTGCTTCATATCGGCAAATGATACGTTTTCGTCGATATATAGGCCTTCTATCTGATGAAAAATGCAGTGCGCCCGCGCCGAGATAGCCTCATTACGGAACACGCGGCCCGGACAAATGATGCGAATCGGCGGCTTTTGGCTTTCCATAGCACGCACCTGCACTGAACTGGTATGTGTGCGCAAGATGATAGGATTGTCGCCGGTAGTCACAAAAAAGGTGTCCTGCATATCGCGGGCCGGATGTTCGGGCGGGAAATTAAGGGCACCGAATACATGATAATCATCTTCTACTTCAGGCCCCTCGGCTACTGTATATCCCAAATGTTTAAAAATGTCAATAATCTCGTTGCGCACAATCGACAAAGGATGGCGTGTGCCGAGTGGCCTAGGTTGCCCGGGCATACTTGTATCCAATGATGTTACTGTTTCGGATTGTGCTTCGATTTGTTCGCGTAAACGATTGATGTACTCGCCGGCTCTTACTTTCAGTTGGTTTAATTTTTGCCCAAGTTCGCGTTTTTCTTCAGCGGTTACCTGCTTAAAATCCTCGAACAACATAGTGATGCTGCCCTTCTTTCCGAGCAGTTGCACACGAATGGCTTCTACCTCTTCCTTGTTTTTAGCAGCTAAATGCTCTATTTCTGATAGTAATTGTTCTATTTTGTTGCGCATTTCGCCGGTTGTATATTAACAATGAAAATATCTTTCACCGGGCGCTCAATAGCAACGTTGGTGGGTGTAGTAGCAATTTTATCAATAATGTCAAATCCCTTTATTGTTTCGCCGAATATGCTATAAGCGCCGTCTAAATGTGAGGCAGCGCCATGCACTATGTAGAACTGTGAACCCGATGATGCTTTTTCCGGATTAGCAGCATCGCCACGGCGCGCTGCTGCCAAAGCGCCTTTTTTATGTTTGTACTTAGGTAATATTTCGGCAGGAATAGTATAGCCGGGGCCACCGGAACCGTACTTAACATCGGGTTGTGGATTGCGCGATTGCGGATCGCCAACCTGAATCATAAATCCGTTAATTACGCGGTGAAAAATTAATCCGTTAAAAAAACCTTCGGAGGCTAATTTTACAAAGTTGTCGCGGTGTAAAGGCGTATCTTTATATAATTTAATAGTGATAACGCCCTCGCTGGTTTCAATGTCCAATACGGGTTCCTCGCCCAATACGGAAGGGTCAAATGAAAGTTTTGGTTCCATAGCTGTTGTTTGTTGTGTTGCTGTTTGTTCTGCCGGAATTTGTTGCGCCGCTGTTTTGGGTGCAGGATTGTTGCCGCAAGCTACGAACAAGGACGCAGCTAAAACAGTAGTAAAAATGGGGGTTGTTTTCATAATTCGGTATTTATACGTAACTTTGATATTTATTTTGTACGCAAAAGTAGGCATTTTTATCGAAATAGCCAACAAAATGTTTTGAGGCTGCCAAAAATGAAAAAGATATTAGGAACCATATTGCTTATTCTTTCCCTTCAATCCGGTTTCGGCCAAACCGTAGGCTTGGTATTAAGCGGCGGCGGGGCTAAGGGATTAAGTCATATAGGAGTTATTAAGGCTTTGGAAGAAAACGGTATTCCCATTGATTATGTTGCAGGGACTTCCATTGGCGCAGTTATAGCCTCATTATATGCTATCGGATATACAGCCGATGAAATGATTGTTCTCTTGCAATCGAAAGATTTTCGTAATTGGTATAAGGGCTATGTTCCGGAACGAGAGCAGTGTTATGTATTTGATTATGAGCAAACTTCTGAAATATTAGGCCTGCGGTTCGATATTAAAAAGAGCGGTTTCAGTTTGAGTTTTCCCAGCAGTTTAGTTTCTCCTTATCAAATGGATTTGGCTGTGATGCAACTTTTTTCAGCCGCCGATGCAGTATCAGGCCATAATTTCGACAGTTTGATGGTGCCTTTCCGATGTGTTGCTTCCGATATAGTAGAAAAAAAGGCCTACATTGCCCGAACCGGTAATTTGGGTACTATGGTACGGGCTTCGATGTCCTTCCCTTTTTATTTCAAAGGCGTAAAAGTTGACTCTACCATGTTGTTCGACGGTGGTTTTTATAATAATTTCCCGTGGAATATAATGGATAGCGATTTTCAACCTGCTTTTATTATCGGCGCTAAATGTACTGCTAATCCTACCCGCCCCGATGAAGATGATTTGTATAATCAGATAGAGAATATGTTGATGTTTGAAACCAATTATCGCTTACCCAACAATAGAGGTGTAATGATTGAAACCAAGTCAGACGATATATCCTTGTTCGATTTTTCAAAATTATCAATATTGGTAGAAGAAGGTTACAGGAATACCTTAGCCATGATGGACTCCATTAAGGCGCGAACAGAACGGCGGGTATCGCCAAAGGAACTACAGACTAAACGGACGGCTTTCAAGTCGCGTATGCCTGAACTTCGTTTTAAAAATGTAAAGGTATCAGGTAAAGTAAATGATAAGCAAATTAATTTTATCGACAGAATGATGCGTGCCGATAAATATGCTGCCTTCGATTTTAACACTTTGCGCCAACGTTATTTTCGTATAATATCAACAAATAATGTCAACACTTTTTTTCCTACGGCCGAATATGACAGTCTTTCTGGATTTTTCGATTTGCATATCAGGGCCACGCCTACCTCGCATTTCTATGCTGCCATTGGCGGAAATATTTCTTCCTTATCATTGAACCAATTATACCTTGGCCTCGATTGGCATGTGATGGCCACCAATATGTACAGGGTGGGTTTGCAGTTTACGCTCGGACGTTTCTTTTCCGGCGCCAAACTAACAGGAAGAGGTTATCTTAATGTGTGGCCTGCTTATTTTTATGAATTGGAGTTAAATGCTTTGCAATTCGATTATTATAAGGGCTCGCAAGATTTGATGTTTGCCGATAAACGCCCCAGCTACTTACAGGAAAACGATGCATACGGCAGAATTAATTTAGGAGTTCCCATTTTTCCTATACAAAATTTTATTCTGAAAGCCGGAGCATCTATTGGTGTTTCCATTAATAATTATTATCAGACAGATAATTTCTCCTCCTTGGATACCACCGACTGTATGCAATTAAATTATGTCTCCCCGCAGGTAATTGTTGAACGAAACACATTAAATTACAAACAATACGCCTGGCAGGGGAAGAAGCAGCATATATCGCTGCGCTATGTGTATGGCAGAGAAGATTTCATTCCTGGTAATTTATTCAAAGTCTGGTCAGAGCCTACTGTCAATTACCATAACTGGTTAGCGGCGCGTTTACAAAGTGAATGGTATATTCGCCTGAGCCCCTGGGTTTCGGTAGGAATGCACATCGACTTAATGCTTTCTACCAAATCGGAATTTGGCAATCATTTTTCAACCATGCTGATGTTGCCTGCTTTCACTCCAACGCCGCACAGTCAAACGCTGTTTTTACAGGATTACAGAGCCAATATTTTTGTGGGTTTCGGGTTTATCCCTATTGTTACCATTACCGATAAATTGTTGTTGCACTTCGGCGGCTATTTGTTTCAACCTTATGAGTCTTTAATGCTAGACACCGATGGCATATATTATTCCCAGCCTTGGGCTAACCGTGCATATATTGCTACCGGCGCTTTTGTGTGGCATACGCCCTTAGGCCCCCTGAGTGTTTCTGCTAATTACTACAGCAATGCAACCAACAACTGGTACATACAACTAAATTTCGGATATTTATTGTTTAATAAAAAAGGACTTGATTATTAAAAATTTCGCACTTCATTGATCTAAGTCTAATACGATTTTGAAAAATAAATTAGCTTAATATTTTGTAGATTGGTTTTTTTGTTGTATTTTTGGTCTTAAATAATAAACATTATGTCATTAGCCTTACACGTTCCTGTAACAGAGAGTC
>JAIRUB010000086.1 GCA_031254635.1 Prevotellaceae bacterium
ACGACTGGTATTACTTCAAAGTTCCTGTGAACAGACCAATTAATTTGATGCTTAATAATCAAAACAATGGTCGTCAATTCAACTTCCTGACAGACCCCGTAAAGAGCGCTGCTTATGAAATTGAAATAGGCGCCACTAACGGTGATCCTACTATTTGGACAGAGGTGGAAATTCCCGTAATATTGGAGCCTACAATGTATATGATTGGCAGCCAATTTGGCAACTGGGAATGGTCATCGGACGAGGTGGTAGAGATGACGCCCGTATATGATAACCCCGGTCATTTCTGGGCGGTACGCTACATTATTGCCGGCGAGGCATTCAAATGGTTCCCGGGCAGGGGTTGGGACAACGGTTTTAATACCCTGGGTACGGAACTCGGCTACGTACTTGTCGGTGGTGACGCAGCGGTAGCAGCCGATGGCATGTATATGATATATGTGGATATGGAAAACAGCCAAATTTCCCTGGAACCGGCAAAGGTGTACGGAATAGGCAACGCTTTCGGAAATTGGGACCAGGCTACGCACGTATTTACGGTGGAAAATCAAACCATGGTTATCACTACTACCAAAGATTCCGACGAATTGCGTATCTACGCCAGGTCTGATATTGACCCCGTGGGCGGCGACTGGTGGAAAATGGAGTTCATCCTCAGAGCCGGCGTGATTGAATACAGAGGAAATGGCGGTGACCAGCACCCCCGTGTCGCTGTCTCAGCCGGTCAAAAGATTACACTCGATTTCAATGCCGGCACCGGAACTATTCAATAAATAATAAATGCTGATTGAGAGAGGCTGTTTCTTTCAAAACAGCCTCCTTAATTTAAACTAAACTTACCATGAAAATCCGTCTTTTATATCTTACCCTTATCGCCACTCTGCTTTTTGCCGCTTGCAAAAAAGAGCCGCAAGAACCAAACGGGAATGGCGATACTCCCGCGGAGCGGCTTTATCGAGAAGGCATTACCCGTATCAGTGCCGATTCGCTTGCCTTTGTCCTTTTTGCTCCTGGAAAAACCGAAATCTATCTGATAGGCGACTTCAACGATTGGACAATCTCTCCGGAATATAAGATGAAAAAAGAGGGCAATGTTTTTCGGTTGAATATAGGAGGATTAGACAATACAAAAGAATATATTTGTCAATATCTTATTGATAATAGAATACGAATTGCAGACCCTTATGTAAATAAAATATCTGACCCCTATCATGACCAATTCATCACAGCTGATATCTACCCCAACATGCTTGCCTATCCAACCGGAAAAACAACTGAAATAGCCATGGTTGTAACTACCGCGGTAGATAATTATCAGTGGCAAGTTCAAAATTTCAAGGCGCCTGCTATCCCCGACCTTGTGATTTACGAACTGCTCATACGCGACTTTACCGAGCAAGGCACCGTCAAAGCCGTACAGGAAAAATTACCTTACCTCAAGTCCTTAGGTGTAAATGCAATTGAATTGATGCCCTTCAATGAATTTGAAGGCAACGACAGTTGGGGATATAATTCCTCTTTCTACTTTGCTACCGATAAGGCTTACGGAACAAGCCGTGATTACAAAGAATTTATAGATGCCTGCCATCAAAACGGTATAGCCGTTATTATGGATATGGTTTTGAATCACAGCTACGGCCAAAGTCCCTTAGTAAGAATGTACCAAAACAGTAGCGGTGCGCCCTCCGCAAGCAATCCCTGGTATAATGCCGTTTCTCCGAATCAGGCCTGGTCTTGGGGATACGATTTTAATCACGAAAGTATACATACCAAGCACTTCGTCGACAGTGTTTGCGCCTATTGGATGAAAGAATATAAGATTGACGGATTTCGTTTAGATTTTACAAAAGGTTTTACCCAAATCCCCGGTGACGGATGGAATTACGACCTGTCGCGTATCAATATTTTGAAGCGAATAGCCGACGAAATATGGAAACGCAAATCTGATGCCTTGATTATTCTGGAACATTTTACGGATAACAGGGAAGAAAAAGAGTTGGCGGAATACGGAATGTTATTGTGGGGCAACATGAATTACAATATGAACGAGGCAACCATGGGTTGGTTAGAGGATGAGAAATCGGACCTGACATGGAGCTCGCACATGGAGCGGGGCTGGTCTGTTTCTCATTTAATCGCCTATATGGAAAGCCACGATGAGGAGAGACTAATGTATAAGAATATAGAACATGGAAATTCGTCCGGTACTTACAACGTAAAAAACCTCGCCACCGGACTTCAGCGGACAGCCGCAGCAGCCGTTATCTACTTTGCCATACCGGAACCAAAAATGATATGGCAATTCGGCGAATTGGGCTACGACATTTCTATTGACTACAATGGGCGTACAGGGCGAAAGCCTGTCCGTTGGAATTATTACGATGTCCCTGAAAGAAAGGCGCTGCATGACGTTTTTGCTACCATGGCAAACCTTAAAAAAGAGAAATCCTCCTTGTTTAATCCCCCAAGCTACACACAGCATACCTACGACTTACGAGAAGCGGTCAAATATGTATCCCTGTTTTCATCAAGCGAGGATATGGTTGCGGTGGCAAACTTCGATGTGGTGACACAAACAAAAAGCGTAGAGTTTCGTAAAACCGGAACATGGCGATGCCTGTTTACCAATGAGCAACTAACCACTACCTCAGAATGGCAAGACGTTACGCTCCCCGCCGGAGAATACCGGCTTTATTTTAATGAATAATTCAACTTTTAACATTTATGAAAAAATTCGCTTTCTTCCCCTTATTGCTCTTAGCGGCTTGTAGCCCTTCATTGCCAACGCTGCCAGATACTTCGTTCGACAGGCTCGACTTGGCAAGCGTAGTGAAATTAAATGCCGATACCGTATTTGTACGAATTCAGGATTACTTCCCTACCCTAATGCAAATCGACAGCGTAGCCTCCGGCGATGTGCTGGTGCTGCCAATTGACAACTACGACAATGTAGCGCTTGTTCCGTATGACAATACACCATGGATTTCAACCTTAGAGGTGTGGAGCGGGGGAGCAAAGGCTACCTTGATTATGCAAAAAGAAGAACGGCTGACAATTATTCTTTCCTACGCCGGCGCAGCGCGGCGTGTAGCTGTTAAAGGGGAAATGAATGCATGGGATAGTAATATTACCTTATTAGAACAGCATAGCCCCGGCAATTGGAGATTAGAGATAAAACTGCCCGCCGGTAATTACCAATACCTGTTCGTAGTTGATGGTAAAGAAACGCTTGACACCGATAATGCCGAAAAAGTACCGAATGGTATAGGTGGGTTTAATTCGCTGATCTCCTTGAAAGGCATAGATAGAACTCAGGCGCCGCTATTGTTAACCACCAAAGCTTTAAAAAAAGAATTTAATCTTAAAGTCAATAATGCTCCCGCTACTTATCTTGCGTTCTGGCAAAATACCCGCTTGCCCGAAGAGTACATAAAAGTAAAAGATGGCAAGCTCACAGTATATATTCCCAACAATGCCACGAAAATGGAGCGCTCGTTTATCCGCCTGTTCGCCTATAATAATAATGGAATTGCCAACGATGTACTTGTTCCCTTGGCCTACGGAAAAGTGATGAACTCGGCGGCAGAAATGCAAAGAAGCGACAGGCATGGAATGGTAATGTACTCCTTGATGATTGACCGCTTCAATAACGGTAATCCCGACAACGACATTAAACTGAACAGCCCAGAAGTGCTGCCCAAAGTCGATTATTTTGGCGGCGACATAGTAGGCATCACGCAAAAAATTAAAGATGGTTTTTTTGAAAATCTGGGTATTAATATAATTTGGATATCGCCGATTACGCAAAATCCCTTTGATGCCTGGGGTTTTATCAATAATCCTAAAACAAAATTTTCCGGTTATCACGGCTATTGGCCTATCTATGCAACCAAGGTGGATGTTCGCTTCGGTACGGAAGAAGAACTGCACGAACTCTTAGCCGAAGCCCATAAGCGCCACATCAGTGTTATTTTAGACTACGTAGCGCATCACATGCACATTAATAGTCCAACCTTGAAGGCGCATCCCGACTGGGTTACCCCGATGTACACCCCCGACGGCCGACTGAATTTCGAACTGTGGGACGAGTTCCGTTTAACTACTTGGTTCGACAAGCATATCCCTTCTTTTGATTTATCAAGGCGCGAAGTTTATGAGCCATTAATTGATACTACTTTATATTGGCTTGCGAATTTTGATTTCGACGGTTTTCGCCACGATGCTACTAAACATATACCCGAAGTATTTTGGCGCAACTTAACGCAAAAAATCAAATTAGATTTCCCGGACAGAAATATATATCAGATAGGCGAAACTTATGGCAGCCCTACATTGATTGGTAGCTATGTAAAGAGTGGAATGTTAGATGCACAATTTGATTTTAATGTATATGATGCTGCTATTGGCGTGTTGATTGATGCTCCGAACACCTCGTTCGAGCGTCTTTCTGCCACGCTGCAAGCCAGCCTCGATAATTATGGCTACCATAATTTGATGGGTTACATTACCGGTAACCACGACAGGGCGCGCTTTATTTCCTTAGCCGGCGGCGCTATTCAGCCCGGCGAAGATGTTAAAGCCATCGGCTGGTTCAGAGATATCGGCGTGGGCGATGAAGTGGGCTATGCCCGCTTGGCCTTATTGCAAGCCCTTATCATGACTATCCCCGGCGTGCCTTGCATTTATCAGGGCGATGAGTTCGGACAGCCCGGCGCCAACGACCCCGACAACCGCCGCATGATGCAGTTCTCAGACTATAATCAACAAGAACAGGCATTGTTGGATAAAGTAAAACATTTGACACACCTGCGCCGTTCATCCATGCCGTTGATGTATGGCAGCTACGTTCCATTGTTAGTAACGAAAGATGTGTTGGCGTATGCACGTGTGTATATGGGGCAGGAAGTGATTGTAGCCTTGAATAAATCAACACAGTCACAAACCATTACCATTAGCTCCCCACTCTCCGCCAAACCCCTAACAATAAATATTTCACCAAATGATTATACAATACTATAGTTAAAAGTATGTAAAGTATAAAATTAATTTTTAATTTTCAACTTTCAATTTTCAAGTACTATGAAGCCATTTTACTGCCTACTGCTTACCGCCTACTGCGTACTCTCCTCTTGCCAACAACAGGTGGAAACACATCCCGCTTGGAGCGCCAATGCGGTGATTTACGAAGTTAACGTGCGTCAATATACGTCTGAAGGTACTTTCGATGCCTTTGCCGAACATTTGCCGCGGTTAAAAGATTTAGGCGTGGATATCTTATGGATTATGCCCATACACCCCATTGGAAATTTGGAAAGAAAAGGCTCTCTCGGAAGTTATTATGCCGTTAAGGATTATACGGCGATAAATCCTGAATTCGGTACCTTGGATGACTTCAAGGCTATGGTGAACAATGCCCACGAATTGGGGTTTAAGCTTATCATCGACTGGGTAGCCAACCATACCTCGCCCGATGCAGTGTGGACAGTGAATAAAGACTGGTATGTAACTGATAGCCTTGGCAATTTTGTGGTAGAATATGACTGGACAGATATTTCTAAATTAAATTTTGATAATAAAGATATGCGCCGTGCAATGGCCGATGCCATGTTGTATTGGGTGAAAGAAGCTAATATTGATGGCTTCCGATGTGATGTAGCAGGTAATGTTCCGGTAGATTTCTGGGAGGATGCCGTGAAGGAATTAAAAGCTGTGAAGCCCGATATATTTATGCTGGCCGAAGCAGAGGAACCGCCCTTGCAGCACAAAGCCTTCAATATGTATTATGCCTGGCATCTTCATTCCATAATGAACAAAATAGCTCAAGGAACTGTTGATGTAAATGCTTTGCGCCATGCGCTGGAGGTAATGAATGAACGATTTTCTGCTTATACCATTCCTATGATTTTCACTTCGAATCATGATGAAAATTCGTGGCACGGAACAGAATTTGAACGAATGGGAGAAGCTGCACGCACCTTTGCCGCCTTAACTTATCTATTGCCGGGAATGCCTTTGATTTATAACGGACAGGAAGTTGGTTTTAACCGCCGCTTGGCATTCTTTGAAAAAGATAAAATTGACTGGAACGATAGTTCAGACTACACAGCCTTTTATCGTGAGTTGAATCAACTGCGTAAGGCTAATCCCGCTTTATATAGTCAGGATAAAGGAGGCCAATTGGTAGAAATTAAGAACTCAGTTCCTGACGCAGTATTCTCATTTGAACGCGCAGTTAAAGGCAATAAGGTGATAACCGTCTTCAATCTGACAAACCAACAGCAAACTGTAGAATTTGAAAGCGTAGAACCGGAACTAAAAGCAATAGCCGCATTAGAGCCTTGGGAGTATAGAGTAATTGTACAATAAAATTTCTTACTATGAGAAAATTTTTTCTTCTTTCTTTGTATCTTTGTTCGGTAAATTTATTGTGTGCGCAAATGAAAATTGAACGTGTTGAACCTTTAAGTTGGTGGGCAGGCATGCATACGCCGCTGCAACTGATGTTCTATGGCAAGGGCTTGCAAGATGCAGAAGTCCGCTGTTTGGAAAAAGGTTTAATGGTACTCAAAGTTCATCAGGCCGAAAGTAAAAATTATTTGTTTGTCGATATTTTAGTAGAAGACTATGCCCGGCCGGGAACTTATACCTTTGAGTTTACACAGGGGAAAAAGAAAATTAAGCATAGCTACATCATCAATGCCCGTAGCGAAGGCTCTGCGCAAAGAAAGGGCTTTGGCCCGGCGGATATGATTTACCTGATTATGCCCGACCGCTTTGCCAATGGCAACCCTGAGAACGATAACCATAAAGACGCAGCGGAAAAAGCCAACAGGGATAAGCCATACGGCAGACACGGCGGCGATATTCAAGGCATGATTAATCATCTCGACTATTTACAGGAGTTGGGTGTAACAGCCATCTGGCCTACTCCTCTGCTCTTTGATAATGAGCCGCGAGCCTCGTATCACGGCTATGCCTGCGCCGATTATTACCGGATAGATCCTCGTTACGGAACTAACGAATTGTATAAACAAATGGTGGAAATGGCTCGTGAAAGAGGAATTAAGTTTATTATGGATATGGTGCCCAACCATTGCGGTATGGCACACTGGTGGATGAAAGACCTGCCTTTTGCTTCATGGATTCACCAGTTCCCGGAATTTACCCGCTCCAATTACCAAATGGCTTCCCATTTCGACCCCAACGCCTCAAAATATGATAATGATTTGTGCGTAAAAGGCTGGTTCGACACTTCAATGCCCGATATGAACCTTACGAATCTATACGTATTGAATTATTTTACGCAGATGGCCGTTTGGTGGATTGAGTTTGCAGGCCTCGACGGCTTGCGGGTGGACACCTATCCCTACAGCGATAAACACGCAATGGCTACCTGGACAAAAAATATCTTAGACGAATATCCCCACCTGAATATTGTTGGCGAGGCCTGGTATCCCTCGCCTTCGATGATTGCTTATTGGGAAGGCGCTGCGAAAAACACAGACGGTTATACCTGCCACCTGCCCTCCGTAATGGATTTTCCTTTACAGGAAAACATTGCAGCGGGCTTTGCTAAAGACAGCATGCCCTCGTGGGGCGAAGGATTGATGAAAATTTATTCCTGTTTGACGCAAGACTTTGTATATGTTCAGCCGAACAATTTGATGATTTTTATCGATAATCATGACATCAACCGTATGGCTTGGCTGCTGAAAGGGAAGAAAGATAAACAGAAGATGGTAATGGCGCTCTTAGCTACCATGCGCGGCGTACCGCAGCTAACTTATGGTTCGGAGGTAATGCTGTATAACAAGAATAAGCAGGGACACGGCGAAGAACGGCTTGATATGCCGGGTGGCTGGCCCGACGATGAACGTTCGGTATTTACGGCAGCAGGCCGTACAAAAACAGAAAATGAGGTATTCGAATACACGAAGAAACTCTTTAATTGGCGTAAAAATACCAAGGTTATTCATGAAGGAAAGCTAATGCAATTTGTGCCTGTCGATAATAATTTCTATGTTTATTTCCGTTACACAGACAAGGAATTAGTGATGATGGCTATTAACAACTGCCGCGAAGAAAAGACGATAGACTGGCCGCGTTTTTCCGAAATAACCACCGGCTACGCACAGGGAGTTGATATTATCACCGGCAACGCTGTGCAGATAGACAGCCCCCTAAGCCTGCCGCCCCAACAAGCCTTGGTAGTGCATTTCAAGAAATAAGCAGGCCATAGGGCGAAGCATTACGATTTTATCACACCTCTTCGGAATTTTGACTTCGACTATTTTCAAAGTTTTGCAATAAAAATAAAGAAATAAGGGAAAAACCTTTATGACATCATTTGCTACTAAGGTAGGGCTATTCAGTAAATAATACGATTTTGAAAAATAAATTAGTTTAATATTTTGTGGATTGATTTTTTTGTTGTACCTTTGGTCTTAAATAATAAACATTATGTCATTAGCCTTACACGTTCCTGTAACAGAGAG
>JAIRUB010000114.1 GCA_031254635.1 Prevotellaceae bacterium
ATGAGCCAATACTTGGACGTAGCGCCTACATTGACCTTTAGCAGTGTTCCCGATTGGAAATTTATTAGCGATTGGTATAAAGATTTAACTGTTAATAAGTTTAAAAGTGATTTTGTGCTTAAAACAACTCTCAATGAAATACTGAAAGGGAATGAGGAGAAAACAGCTTTGGAAAAGGCAAAATTATTTTATGAATATATTTTGAAGAATATAAGCTACTCCAGCGTGCCTTTTATGCAATCTAATTTTATTCCCCAAAAAGCTTCCCGCACTATAACTACCCATTTGGGCGACTGTAAAGACGTAGCCACACTCTTTGTGGCACTATGCCGCGAAAGCGGAATAGAGGCTAACTTAGTATTGGTGTTAACACGCGATAACGGCCGCAATAACCTCTTACTGCCAACCAATCGTTTCAACCATTGTATAGCGCAGTTAAGGGCTGACAATAAAATCTATTATTTAGAACTTACCGATAACTATCTGCCATTCGAGGCCCTGCCTATGGTAGATGTGCGCGCTCAAATCTTACCCATCCCCTATAAAGATGAACAATTTGATAATAAAATTATTATACTTGATTCTCCATTGCGTGAGACAAATAAAATCTTAAGAAGCACAAAACTTACAGTTAATAAGAATGATTTGAATATTGCCGGGAAAGTAATTAGTTATGGCGATATGGCTTCCTATTTCCGCCATAGTTATTTAGATATAGGCTATGATGAGCAATTGAAGCAATTTACCAGGGTCATTGCCTCCGATTTTACCGTCCCTGTAAAGATTAGCGATTTAACCTTCGAGAATTTGGATAATTTAGCAGATAGCGTAGTCTATACCTATAATGTAGAAGTAAAGGGAACTGTGCAGGAACTAGCCGGTATGAAAATCTTTCAACTCCCTTGGAGCGATAAATTGTCGTCATTAAGTGAAATGAGTATGGAAACGCGCCTCTATCCTTTGGAACTTTGGTGGTATATGGGCGATGACGGCAATGAAGAACAGATAGAAATTGTGTTGCCGCAAGGAAAACAATGGGCCGAACAAATGAAAGATGTACATCTAAAGTGTGCAAATGCTACTTACAGCCTAACTTACGATACCCGCACACCCGGTGTTTTAAGGGCCAAACGAAGTATGCAAATGATTACCGATATAGTGATGCCCGAAGAATATGTAGCCTTCCGAAATTTCCTGCAAGCCGTAAGCGAGAGCGACAACAAGCAGTATGCAATGAAGTAATAATTACCTACGGAATCAACAAACTGCTGTCGCCATAGCTGAGAAAACGGAAATGGTGATTAAGGGCATATTCATATACCTTTTTCCAGTCGTTGCCAATAAAGGCAGCTATAAGCAACAAGAGTGTACTCTGTGGCTGGTGAAAATTGGTAATCAATCCGTTAATTAGCTTAAACCGATAGGAGGGGGCTATTAAAATCTGAGTCGAAGCGTAGAGGGTGTCCAATTCTTGTTGCTCTAAATAGCTGATTAAAGCTTCAATGGCATCTTTTGGAGTTATGAGTGATGAGTTATGATTTATGAATGATGAGTTAATAGAATCGTTATCAATATAAGGTTCCCATTGCTCAACCATTATAGGAGGCTCATTTCTTAAACAACGGCAACCCAAGTAATATAGGCTTTCCAAAGTACGGGCCGAAGTAGTACCCACAGCAATCAGAGGGCCTTTGTGATGAGCTATTAATTGCAAGGTATCCTTGTTGATAGAAAAAGGTTCGCTGTGCATAATATGCTCGTCAATAGTAGTCGTTTTTACCGGACGAAAGGTTCCGGCTCCCACATGAAGGGTTATTTCAGCCAATTTTGCTTTCGAACTGTTTTTTAATTTAGTAAGAATATCATCCGTAAAATGCAAACCGGCAGTGGGGGCTGCCACTGAACCCTTATGTAAGGCATAGATGGTTTGGTAGCGCCGACTGTCTTCTTCAGTAGCCTCACGTTTTAAATAGGGAGGTATAGGCATAGCGCCTCCCAATTCCATAATGCGGGCAAAGGAATATCCGCCAGTCCAATTAAATTTAATATGTAGACAATCTTTGTATATTTCTATTATTTTGGCAGTTAAAATACAATCTTCAGTTATCGTTTTATGCAAAGGGTGGGTGTTTTTCCAGCGCTTCAAATTGCCTACCGTACATTTCCAAACGCAGTTTTGCTCTTCGCCGAAACATTGCTCATAATTAGCAGGTTCTACCGGTTCTAAACAAAATACCTCAATTAAAGCGCCGCTTGTTTCAACTTGTTGATAGCTTTCTTTCCTAAACAGCAGTCGGGCAGGAATTACCTTGGTATTGTTAAATACTAAAAGGGAATCATTGGGAAGAATATCAGTCAGTTCAAAGAATTGGTAGGGGCGGAGAGTACCATTATTATAATAAAGCAGTTTAGACCTATCACGCTGAATTTCCGGAAAACAAGCGATTTTTTCGTCTGGTAAATCATAAGTGTAATCAGTTATCGGCAGAGAGGGTTTCATAGTGCAAAGGTATAAAAAATTCTTACGCATATAAAAAGGAAAAAATAATTTCATTCAGATTACAAATGTATTGTATTTAATATACAAAATACAATAAAAGTAACTAAAAATAGTCTGTTTACAAATGTAAATCAAGACATGTTAATAAATTCTTATTACAATTGTAAACAATATTATATTTTATTTATAATATTATTGATAATCAATATTTTATAAAATTTATTTAT
>JAIRUB010000240.1 GCA_031254635.1 Prevotellaceae bacterium
CTTATAAAAACAGAAACTTCAAATTTTCGGTTATCGGGCTGAACTACTCCGCCGTGGACAACGTCCGCTATCACTACCGCTTGCTCGGTTTTCAAAATAAATGGAGCGAACCGGTCAAACAGCGCGAAATCACTTTCAACAATCTTCCGCCCGGCAACTATACTTTCGAGATTTATGCCGATGCGGGAACGGACGAATCGCGTTGCGAAACCCAATCGATCGCTTTTTCCATTCGTCCCGCTTTTTGGCAAACCGCCCAGTTTCTTGTTGCCTGCATAGCTTTCCTGATGCTTGCAAGCGCAGGGATAGCGCTTTATATCCAACGGCGGAAAAACAGGGATTTATTGGAAAAACTGCGCGCCGAGAAAGAGCTTAATGAATTACGCATCAGCAGTATCCGTCTGAAAGCCATTCCGCATTTCAATGCCAATGTCATGGCTGCCATCGAATATTACATTGCTAACCGCACGAAAGAAGAAGCCATGCGTATTTTGGGCATTTATTCCGATTTCACTTTCAAAACGCTGAGCGATGTGGATAAGGCTGCCCGTCCGCTTTCCGAAGAATTAACATACGTGAAGATGTATCTCGATTTGGAAAAGATACGTTTCCTTGACAAATTCAACTTTCAAATTCAAGTCGAAGAAGGCGTGAACGAAAGTGTCCGACTGCCCAATATGATACTCCATACTTATTGCGAAAACGCCGTCAAGCACGGATTGATGCCTTTGAAATCGGGAGGTTTGCTAACCATCAATGTTTCGCAACACGACCAAATTGTATGTGTCAGCGTGGAAGACAACGGCGTCGGACGTGATTATGCCGCTCATAATCCGCAACTGCACAGCAGCAAACAGGGACTTTCGCTCCTTAACCGGCAAATCGAAATCTACAATCAATTCAATCGTGAAAAGATTATCCGGCAAACAGATGATCTTGAAAAAGGCACAAGATTTTCAGTCGAAATACCATTAGAATACAATTATTTAGTTGAAAATTGAAAGTTGAAAGTTGAAAATTATGGTTCGCACTATTATCATTGAAGACGAATATTCTCCCCGTCAAATGCTGAGGGAGAAAATAGAGCGGCATTTTCCCGATATGGAAATCGTTGCCGAATGTGAAAGCGCCGAAGACGCTCTGATTCAAATTTTACGGTTGCGTCCCGACCTCCTGTTTCTCGATATTCAGATGCAGGGTAAAAACGGACTGTGGTTGGCCGACGAACTGATGCAGATGAAAGGCGAAACGTTCACGCCGCCGGATATTATTTTCACTACCGGCTATGCCAATCCCGAATATCTGCTGAAAGCTTTCGAACTGGCAGCTATCGACTATTTGGTAAAGCCCGTCAGTGCGGAAAGTCTCGAAAAAGCCGTTGCCCGCTACCGCGCACGCGCCGGAACCACTACCGGACTGCAAAATCTGACGGATGCCATCAGCGCTGAAAAACTGTTAAAACTCAATGGACCACACGCCTTAAGGCGGTGGGTTGAGATGCGGACTGAAAGTCCTGTTGAGGCTAAAGCCCCCTAATAGAGTGAGCTCACAAGCCTTGATAATTTATGAACCGATTCTAAAATCATCATCAGGAACGCCGGAATCCTGATTCTCAATATATTCCTTGATGATTTCATCGGTTACTGTGCCGGTCGTCGCTACAAAATAGCCTCGTCCCCATAAGTGTTGACCCCAATATTGTTTACGCAAGTGAGCAAATTCTGAAAACAACTTATGTGAACTTGCACCTTTGAGCTTTTGAACCAAGCTACTGACGGCTAAACTTGGAGGACTGGATACCAATATATGGATATGGTCTTTGGATACATGACCTTTGATAATGGTAACTTCGTTTTGCTGACATATTTGACGTATCAATTCTCGCAAACGTTCAGCTACAGCACC
Organism: Prevotellaceae bacterium; assembly: GCA_031254635.1. Classification (GTDB taxonomy): domain Bacteria; phylum Bacteroidota; class Bacteroidia; order Bacteroidales; family UBA932; genus UBA932. Next base: position 1,906 of record JAIRUB010000240.1, read on the forward strand.
TTCCATTATCGGTTTCCTATATTTGGTTATCCAAACAATATGATATTTGATATCATAACGGGTATGGGAGCCACTTTTGTAGACTTGCATAACTTTTTTTAGCAAAGATACAAAATATTTCTCCACCTAAAGGTGGGGGATTTCACCCATCCCAGAGTTATAAATTAAATTTGTAGTTCCATTTAGGAAGTACTTTATCAAAAATTACTGGTATCTTCTCCATAAATTCTTCCGATGCTTTTATACCGGTTTGATAGATTTTTGTATTAATGTATGCTTTCACAGAAAATCCTGTTTTTGTAGTTGTCTCTTCCGCCAATTCTTTGATTATATTGTGATTGAGAAACACAACTCCTTGCCATTTCTTGCTTATGTAACTGAAAGCCCTATGTTCGATAGGATTCCATTTTGAACAATAGGGCGGATAATGTGCCACAACAATTTGTATCTTCAAATTTTCAGCAAGTTGCTTTAATCGCTCTTTTACAACATAATGACTACTACTATTACTTCCACCGCCATCACATAATATCAACATTTTTTTAGCTTTGGGATAATCTTCTTTGATGGATTGATTCCAGTGATATTCAATGTTATCCTTGACGAATTCAGCCGTGTCCTTATTAGTTCCGATACTCAAATAACAAATATTTTTCGAGACATCGTAAATACCGTGTGGAACAGCAATCCCTTCCGCAAAACTGTTGAAATCGTGATCTGAAACGCCAATTGCCTTTTTGCAAAAAGCCACGCCATCGCGAAAAAAGTTTCCGATCATTTCCTTCTTTTTGGTATCAATACTCAATACAGGCAAGTTTTTTTTAATGAATTGGTTTTTCAAATTTTTGATATATTCAAACTGCGTATTCCTATTTTCTACTTCTTTCATTGTCTTGCATTTGCGCATTTTGCGTTTGACAAAATGACAGGTTTTCAATAACCTTTTAATCACAGGACAACTTACTGAAATACATAAGGCTTTCAACTTTTCCTGTATTTGTTTTAACGTCAGATTAGTCCACAAAACATCGTAATCCATCGGATTACCGGCTGTGTATGAGGACAGAATCATTAACAGGGTTTCTGTCAGACCATTGATAACTAAAGTTTTTTTTCCTGCCACCGCCTTTCTGACGAATTTTTCCTTCAGGAGGTACAATCTGCTTCATAAGTTCTTTTTTACCCTTTCTTACGGTATGCTTATGTATTTTAAACTTTTCAGAAGCTTTAGATACTCCGTTATAGCCAATCTTCATCGCCTCCAATCCGGCGTACTGACGTTTTTTGCACTCCGGTAAGTGGTCATAAAAGAACTTTTC